>DASQID010000075.1:0-15869 GCA_035631775.1 Acidobacteriota bacterium | reverse complement strand
CGTAAAGCTCGCCGTGACGAAAGCCGCCGATTTGGCCCCGCGTGCTGGGAAGGGCGCCGCGATCTGCCATCCCCAAACGAGCATCGGGAGCACAAGAAGAACTGTCCTTGCCAGACGTTTCTTGCGGGCAGAGAGTGCGTTCACGACACCTGTGGCTCCGGGAAGAGAAGTGGATGCAGCAAGGTTGACTGGATGAATCTCCACACGTATCGCGGTCGGAGGTGATAGGAAACGTACGCGAACTCACGAAGACGATGGAGCTCCTCGCTGGGAATCGTGGGGTGGTGGAAGACACTTGTCCATCCGTTGAAATGTTCCCAATCTCCGTCGAATATCCTGTTTCTTACATTGTGATAGAACTGGGTGCCGGGATAGGGTGTCGTCACGGTGAATTGAATCGCGAACGTGTTCAACTTCTTTGCGTAGTGTATCGTGTCCAGGATCCCTTCGACCGTGTCGTTGGGCAATCCGAGCGTGTAATTGGCTATCACGCGAATGCCGAGACTGTGGCAGTGTTCGATGACCAACTCTTGCTGGGATTTCGGGATCGCCTTGCGCAGGTTCCCCCTGAGCGTCTGTTCGCTGGACGATTCAACTCCGACTTCGATGCTGCGTAAGCCGGAACGGTGGAGGATGTCGATCAGATCCGGATCGAGCCTGTCAGTCCTCGCCTCCATGCCCCAGCGCACATCCAGATTGTGCCGAAGCAGCAGCTCGGCGAACTCGCGTGCCCGTTCTTTATTGAACGTCAGATTGGGATCTCTGAAGGCCACACCTTGAATGCCGTACCTGCGCACCAGGTAACTAATCTCCTCGACAATGCTCTCCGAACTCCGGACACGGTATTTCGAGTTGACGAGATATGGGCAGTAGTTGCAGGTATAGGGACAACCACGGCTGCCCAGCAGGGGAAGAGTGATTCCACGTCTCGTGATGATCTGATACCGGTACTTGCGCGTGTCGAACTGGTCCCAGGTAGGGAAGGGGAGACTGTTCAGATCCTGCACGAATCCCGCTGATACGACTCCCTTAGGAAGTTCTCCGCGCGCGAGCCGCGGTGCGATATTTTCGATCTCCTCTTTGACGATGAAATCGGCCGTCTGCGAAAAGAACTCCGGCACCGACGCAGCAAAGGTGCCGAAATAGCCGATCTTGCTTCCAAACCTGCGCCTTGCATCTTCTCCAATTTCCCGTTCGAATTTGCAGTCGACTATGGACGAAGAGATCAGGTAGAGATCGGCTGGAACCAGCTGATTCGTCTGCTTGACGTCGAGGACGCAGACCTCGGCCCCGTGCCTGGTGAGAATCGAATCGAGATATGCCAGGGTGATATTGGGAATTGCCGCGATGCGTCTCTTTGCTATCTCGAGGAGCCGCGCGAAAGGCGAATTGCCCACCGTGAATACAGTGCCGAAGCCACCCGCTACATCCTTCAACGTACAATTCTTGTGTCTGCTTGCGCCGACGACCGCTATCTTCATAACTTCCTTTGCGCGATATTTTCGTCCCGGGGCTGGGTATTCCAAAGACGCGCATTATAACAACTGAGGGGTCAAACTCCAAATGCGGAGACACGGAATCAGACGGCTCATGAGACCGCAAGATCGGCCCAAATGCGCTGCGCCCCTTGTCTTTGGGGTTGAGTTTTGGACTGCCGTTTGGTAGGTTTGGCTGTGGGTAAATGCTCGTGCCTGCGCCGAGGATAAGTTACTGAATTCGATTGGGAAATGGAAGAACAGACGGCTACGAAAACCGAAGATCAACCGCAAGACTCCATCCTACACGCACACGCTGGACCAAGAGTCTTCCTCGAATTGAGATCCTGGTTTCGCGACATCCTTTTTGCTTTTGCGACAGCCATTTTCATCGTGATCTTCGTTATTCAACCGGTGAAGGTCGAGGGAACCAGCATGCAGCCCCGCCTCGTGGATCAGGAAAGGATCTTCGTCAATCGCTTCATTTACCGCTTCACCGATATCCACAGGGGCGACGTAGTGGTTTTCTGGTATCCGCGGGACAAGAGCAAGTCTTTCATTAAGAGAGTTCTGGCTCTGCCGGGAGATGAGATCGAAATTCGCTACGGTGCAGTTTATGTCAACGGTTCGAGGGTTCAGGAACCGTACCTGAAGCCGGAGTATCGAGACCACGAGTCCTTTCGCAGAATAACGGTGCCCGCCGATCAATATTTTGTGCTGGGGGATCATCGCAACTCCAGCAACGACAGCCGCAACTGGGGATTCGTGCCGCGAGATCTGATCTATGGCAAGGCGATCTTCAGCTACTGGCCCATGTCGCGTGTCGGCCCGGTGGAGTAGGTTGCAGCCAGGACTGGAGCGGGCTCAAGTTTCTCGTCGAAGTGCTTCCCTGGATTCCTTTCTGAGATAGTTCAATGAAAGCGATTCTTGCACTCGAAGACGGCCGCAGCTTCACGGGCCGAGCCTTTGGAGCAGAGGGCGAAACGTCCGGAGAGGTGGTCTTCAACACCTCGATGTCGGGCTATCAGGAAATCCTTACGGATCCCTCCTACGCCGGCCAGATCGTCATTATGACGTCCCCACACATCGGCAACTATGGGACAAATCCGGAAGATGAGGAGTCAGGCCGTCCTTACGTTGAGGGCTTCGTCGCACGGGAGTTCAGCGGCATAGCTTCGAATTGGCGCTCCCGCGAATCCCTCGATTCCTATTTGAAACGGCACAACATAATAGCCTTGTCGGAAGTCGACACGCGCGCTCTTGTGCGCCACATACGCACCAGGGGTGCCCTCAGAGGTGTCATCAGCACGATCGAGCTGGACCCTGATCGGCTGGTGGAGAGAGCGCGGCACATCAGGTCCATGTTGGGCAGTGATCTCGCCTCCTCTGTCACGTGCGGTTCTTCATATGACTGGATCAAGGCGGCAAAGGGCCCGGACGGGAAGACCTTCAGGGTTGTTGCCTATGACTTCGGGATCAAACGGAACATCCTGAATAATCTGGCCGGCGCCGGCTGCAAGGTGACCGTTGTGCCTGCCTTCACCAGTGCTGAGGACATTCTGGCCGCAACGCCGGACGGCGTATTCCTCTCAAACGGTCCCGGCGATCCCGAGCCGCTGGAGTACGCCGTCAAGGCCGTCCGCAGTCTCTTAGGCCGTATTCCCGTATTCGGCATCTGCCTCGGTCATCAAATCATGGGCCTTGCTCTGGGTGGAAAGACCTTCAAGCTCAAGTTCGGCCACCGGGGAGGGAACCAGCCGGTGAAAAACCTGCTCACCGGCCGGGTGGAGATTACGGCGCAAAACCACGGTTTCGCTGTGGACCCCGACTCACTGAACCAATCCGATGTTGAACTGACGCACATGAATCTCAATGATCAGACTCTCGAGGGCATGAGGCATCGGAGCCTGCCCGCCTTTTCTGTTCAGTACCATCCGGAAGCTTCGCCGGGACCCCATGACTCGCATTATCTCTTCACTCAGTTTCAGCAGTTGATGCTGGAGTGCCGGAAATAGCGATGCCGCGACGAACCGATCTTCGGAAAATACTCATAATAGGATCCGGACCGATCATCATCGGCCAGGCCTGCGAGTTTGACTATTCCGGCACCCAAGCCTGCAAGGCCCTGCGCAGTGAGGGGTTCGAAGTTGTCCTGGTGAATTCGAATCCAGCCACAATCATGACTGATCCCGATCTTGCCGAACGGACGTACATTGAGCCCCTCACGAGCGAATCGATTGCAGCCATCATTGACCGGGAGAGGCCGGATGCGCTGCTTCCCACAGTCGGCGGGCAGACGGGACTGAATGTCTCAGTGGAACTGGCAAGATCGGGTGTGCTGGACCATTACGGCGTCGAGATGATCGGGGCGAAGCTGCATGCGGTGGAAGTGGCCGAGGACAGGCAGCTGTTCAAAGATGCCATGACCGAGATCGGGCTTCGCTCCGCTCGATCCCTCGTGGTCAAGAGCCTGGTCGATGCAAAGAACTTCGTGGGTGCCATCGGGCTGCCTGCAATCATCCGGCCCAGCTTCACGCTGGGCGGCTCCGGCGGCGGCATTGCCTTCAACACCGAGGAATTCGAAGCAATTGTCAGCCGCGGGCTGGATGTCTCTCCGGTTCATGAGGTTCTTGTCGAAGAGTCCCTTCTCGGATGGAAGGAGTTCGAACTCGAAGTGATGAGGGATTTTGCCGACAATGTCGTCATCATCTGCTCGATTGAGAACTTCGACCCGATGGGCGTGCACACCGGGGATTCCATCACCGTCGCTCCCGCCCAAACCCTCACTGACAAGGAATACCAACTGATGCGCGATGCTGCCATCCGCATCATTCGCAAGGTTGGGGTTGAAACGGGGGGGTCAAACATCCAGTTCGCTGTCCATCCCGAGGATGGATCCCTTGTCGTGATCGAGATGAATCCGAGGGTCTCGCGCAGTTCGGCTCTCGCCTCGAAGGCCACCGGCTTTCCGATCGCAAAAATCGCCGCCAAGCTGGCCGTCGGGTACACGCTGGACGAAATACCGAACGATATCACTCTCAAGACCCCCGCTAGTTTCGAGCCGACCATCGACTACGTGGTAGCGAAGATTCCCAGGTGGAACTTCGAGAAATTCAGGGAAGCCGATTCCACCCTGGGGACTCAGATGAAATCAGTGGGCGAGGTAATGGCGATCGGCAGAACGTTCAAGGAGGCTGTGCTCAAAGGCCTCCGTTCGCTCGAACGCGGCAAGACGCTGACCTCTGAAAGAGTCGACCCCGACAACCTGATGCACAACCTGCTTACGCCGAGGCCGGAACGGCTTGCCTATATTCACTTTGCCCTGATGTCCGGCCACTCCGTGGAAGAACTCCACAGGCTCACAAAGATCGATCCCTGGTTCCTCAATCAGCTTCAGGAAGTGGTCACACTCGAAAAACAGGTCCAGCAGCACAGCCTCGACTCGCTGCCGGCGGACCTTTTGAGAGAATGCAAGCGGAGCGGAATATCCGATCGGGCACTCTCTGAACTACTGAAACCTTCGGAAGCGGCTCCGGTGACAGTCGCAGCAGTCATGAACCGCCGCCACAATGCAGGCATCCGGCCTGTTTTCAAGAGGGTGGACACGTGCGCGGCCGAGTTTGAGTCCTACACTCCATATCTCTATTCGACCTATGAAGGGGAGTGCGAGGCGGATCCTTCCAGTAAGAAGAAGATTGTCGTTCTCGGCAGCGGACCGAACCGGATCGGGCAGGGGATTGAGTTTGACTATTGCTGCTGCCATGCTTCGTTTGCCCTCAAGGAAGCCGGCTACGAGACCATAATGGTGAACTGCAATCCCGAGACGGTTTCCACCGATTACGATACATCCGACCGGCTGTATTTTGAGCCGCTCACCTTCGAAGATGTCATGGAGATTATGGAGGTCGAGAAACCCGATGGAGTAATAGTTCAATTCGGTGGCCAAACGCCATTGAATCTTGCGCTCCGGCTCCAGGCTGCAGGAGTCCCGGTGATCGGTACTTCCCCACAGAGCATTGATCTGGCTGAAGATAGAAAGCTGTTCGGGCAGCTCCTCACGGAGCTTGGAATTCCGCAGCCGCAGAACGGAACGGCCCGCTCCAAGGCTGAAGCCCGGGAAGTTGCAGCTCAGATTGGCTATCCTGTGCTCGTGCGGCCTTCGTATGTTCTGGGCGGACGTGCAATGTCGATCGTGTACGACCAGGAGTCGCTCGATCACTACATGGTTACGGCCGTGGAGGCCTCGCCGGAACGCCCGGTTTTAATCGACAGGTTCCTGGAAGATGCGTTCGAGTACGACGTCGACGCCATCTGCGACGGCGATGATCTCATTATTGCCGGCGTGATGGAGCACATCGAAGAGGCGGGGATTCACAGCGGGGATAGCACGTGTGTGCTTCCTCCCATCATGATCGACCTCGATCTGCTCGAACGGATGAAGGAGTACACACACACCCTCGGCAAAGCATTGCATGTCGTCGGCCTGATGAACATCCAATTTGCGATTCAGTCCGGCACCGTCTACGTACTTGAAGTGAACCCACGCGCGTCTCGCACCGTGCCCTATGTGAGCAAGGCCACCGGCGTACCGCTCGCCAAGATGGCCGCCCGTGTCATGGCCGGCGAAAAGCTGCGCGACCTTGGACTTGTCGAGGAACTGCGTGTTCGCCACTGTTTCGTGAAATCACCTGTATTTCCCTTCAATAAGTTTCCGGGCGTGGATTCCATCCTCGGCCCGGAGATGAGGTCGACCGGGGAAGTGATGGGTGTTGCGGACAGCTTCGGCAGTGCGTTCGCCAAGGCGCAGATTTCAGCGGGCATGCGGTTGCCGCGTGGCGGCACGGCCTTTCTCAGTGTGAATGAGAGCGACAAGATGGGGCTCTTGCCGATAGCCAGGGATTTTGCCGATCTGGGCTTCCACATTATTGCGACGGCCGGAACGCGCAGATTTCTTCTCGCCCAGGGACTTCAGGCGGAACACGTCTTCAAGGTCGGAGAAGGGCGGCCGCACGTAGTCGACCATATCAAGAGCGGCAAGATCGACATCATCATCAACACGCCGCTCGGCCGGCAGTCGAGGTATGACGAGAAGGCGATTCGGCGCGCTGCGATTCAGCACGGCGTCGCGTGTGTCACCACACTCTCCGGCGGGGCCGCCGTCGTCAACGCCATCCGGACTCTGAGGCGCGAGAAGCTCACGGTCCGCAGTCTCCAGGAATATCACGGCGCGCTGCATGAGAGCGCCGCGCGCACACCCTGACCCCTGGCTGGGATCGCATCGCTTCACCTGGAGTTGGGCGAACGCCGATTGGACGAACTGGAGGAGAGATCTCGGCTAATCGGGGGCGAAGGCTACCACCCCGAATATAGCTCGTCGCTCACGCCGCGCCAGCGGGCCTGGGGGCCGCAGCAAAGTGTACATGCTATTTCGACGCGGACCCTATGGCTTCTTGTGGCCTGGTGTCTCAACGGGTTCGGACTTTCCGGTGAGGGTGTCGGGGGCTTTTGGGCTCTGCTTCTCCTGGCCGGGCATTTCCAGCACGGGAAAGAGGTCAAACACCTCGTTGTCGTTGATCAGGTGAACGCCTTCCGTGTGCAGCCTGACGAAATGCGTGCAGTACTTGCGGCTGTCGCCGCCGATGCAATGGTCCACGCAGAAGAGGTCGGTGTCGGTGCAGTTGACGCACTCGCCAAGCGACACACACACTTTTGGTACAGTGATGCGGCAGGTCGAGCAGATCGTGAACAGGTTTTCGCTCGCCGTGTAGTGTCTGCAGCTCTCCAAAGCAGTATTGCCCTCGACAAAACCGAATATGCGGCAACCCATGAAAATGTGAGACCGGCCGCTGTGGTCTTCCTCGATCTGCTGAAGACTCTCGTCCACCCAATTGATGCAATTCCTGCAGTTAATCATCCGATCCGCTTCTTTTTCGCCGCCGGTTCGTCCAGTCAGGCTTGATCGCCTGTCGCGACCGGCTTATTCCCATGGCCCCCGGCGGCACATCCTTGGTGATAGTGCTGCCGGCTGCGACGAAAGCTTCGCGGCCGATTCGTATCGGCGCTATGAGCTGTGAATCGGAGCCCCCGAACGCTCCGTCCTCGATTATGGTAACATTTTTATTCAAACCATCATAATTGCAGACAATTACCCCCGCACCAAGATTGACTTTCTTGCCGACCGTTGCGTCTCCCAGGTAAGCGAGATGCATCGTCCTTGTTTCATCGCCGAGCGTGCTGCGAACGACTTCCACATAGTTGCCGATCTTGTTTTGTCTGCCGATGACTGTTCGATCGTGCAAGTGGCAGGATGGGCCGATGTAGCTTCCTTCGCCGATCCTACAGTCGCTGATGACGCACGAATCAAGGATTTCGACGTTATCGCCAATGAGCGAGTTTGAAATCCGGGTGCCGGAGTGGATGACACATCCTTCTCCGATGCGCGTGGAGCCTTCCAGGGTGACCATTGGATGTATGGTGACATCCTTTTCTACAACCACATCCAGATGAACGTAGGTCCGGTCCGGATCGATGAGCGTAACGCCGGAAGCCATGAGTTGCCGGTTCTTCTCTTTGCCCAGCGCTAGTGATAGATCCGCCAACTGTGCCCGGCTGTTGATGCCACGCAGTTCCTCATGGTCATCATGCAGAATGGCGTTGACCAGTCGCCCTTCCCGGCGCTGTATCTCAATAAGGTCAGTTACGTAGTATTCCTTCTGGGCGTTGTTGTTCGAGAGTTTCCCAAGAGACTCAAGCAGCGGCGTAATCTGAAAACAATAGAATCCTGGATTGATCTCCGTGATCCGCTTCACCTCGGGCGACGCATCCTTTTCCTCAACGATGGCCTGTATCCGGTCGGCGCTGTCGCGTATTATCCGTCCGTAGCCGTAGGGATCCGGTGCGTGTACGGTGAGGAGGCTTGTCGCCGCCCCTGAATCGCGATGATGCTCGACGAGCTTCCTGAGGGTCTCTGTCCTGACCCGAGGGGTGTCGCCAAAGAGCACCAAGAGATCTCCCCCGCGATGCTTTTCCAGTTCCTCTCTGGCGGTGATGACTGCATGCCCGGTTCCCAGCTGATTCTCCTGTATAATGAACCGGGCCGGCAATCCGGCGAGACTGTTTTTCACTCGCTCGGCATCGTAACCAATGATGATAAAAAAGTTATCAGGCTCGAGAGCGGCGGCGGAACGATAAACCAGCTGCAACATGGGGATGCCGCACAGTTCGTGCAAAACCTTCGCCCGCTCACTGACCATGCGGGTCCCTTTGCCGGCAGCCATGATGAGTGCGTGCAGGTTCTTCATTGCGGCGAGAGTTTCCTATATCGGCGTTCGGAAAATGGAAAGCGAGACCCAGGTGAAGATAGAAATCCACTCCAAGGATGTCGTTGGAGCCCGCAAGCATGGGATTTCGCTTGCCTGTGCTGTGGTGACACTGACGTGCCCCCGCCCCGCAGCAACCGCGCCGTGCACCGGGGAGTCAGTGAACCGTTATTGGGACTCGTGGTTAGCTGCCGGACTGACGCCGACGAGATCGGTAAACTCCTTGTGACTTTGAAGCGTAAAAAAGTCGTCGTCGTTCTTTGCGTAGATCCGATTATCCTCGCTCAACTCGATGGCCTTGCGAAGGTTTTGGATAGCTTCCTGCACACTCCCTTTCATTGCCAGGGACGCCGCAATGGAATAATAAATGTAATCCGCATCCGGATGATTCTCGAGCGATTGATTAAAATGGGCGATGGCCTCATCGTAGTTGCCCCGGTTATGTTCCATCACGCCGAGGGTGTAAAGCTGGTCGTTTGCGACCTGAGGTTTCTTATGGGCAGCCTCTTCCCGCTCGCATATCTGGCTGTAACTGCGGGCGCGGGCCACGATTTCAGCTTCTCCCGGATGCGCTTCTATCAATGATTTCAGCTCCACCCGCGCTCTTTTGAATTCCTTCTGATATATGAGCCTGATTCCTTTTTCCAGGAGATTCAGCGCCGCAGTCGTCGACTTGGAGTCTCGCAGCAACCGCGGCGGGATCTCAGGTGCGGGTGTTATCCGATTGGTGATGGTCGACTTGCGAGCCTCTGCATTCATGCTCCTGGTTGCCTCGGAGACCGAGGGCTTGGAGTGCCTGGTACCCTTTTTTTCGGCCTTCATAACACGCTTCTTCTGAGCTCTCTTTTGGTCCTTTTTCGTGGAGAGAGATTTCCTGCTGGCGGAGGATTCGGACGTGACCTTGACGCCCACCTTCTTTGTCGGCCGGACCGAGCTCGAGGGCTTTTCCCGAGAAGCCTTTTTGCGAGCCAGTGCTCTGACCATCAATGATCCTCTAAAATGTTTGAATGAAACAACTTGAGCCGCATGCTCTCCGTGCCCTCAAAATTGTGAGTTATTATTAGGAAAATTTAGCCGATAAGTCAAGCGCAAGATCGGAAAGGCTTATGCGGGTTAAACTTACTGTTTGTGCAGCTCTGATCTTGTTATTCAGGTGACTCGCCTCGTGGTATAAATCAGACGTCAGGTGAGTCCATCTACCGCCCGTATTCAGGAGCCCATGAGCGCTTCGCAAATCGCTCTCAGCGAATCCGACTTTCAGCGAATCAAATCAGTCCTGAGAGCCATGCAACAGGAACTCGATTCGGAGCTTGTTCTGCTGATCCATCGCTCCGGTCAGCAGATAGCCTCTGATGGACCCGCTGTGGATTTGGACCTGACATCTTTGTCGTCTCTTTCAGCGGCCAGCCTGGCAGCCACCGATGGATTGGCTCAAATTGTGGGTGAGAAAGAGTTCTCCGTGCTGTTTCAGCAGGGACGTCGGCGGAGCATTCACATTTCCAGCCTCGACAATCAGTTTTGCCTTGTACTGCTTTTCGGAGAACGGGTATCACCCGGGCTCGTCAGGTGGAAAGTAAAGAAGGCGAGTGGGGGACTTGCTCAGATGCTTCAAGAGCACCAGCGAAAGACCGGAAGTGGTGACTCGAATTCCCGCATGTTTACGGACGATGAGATAGAAAAACTCTTTGGTCAATAGGATTTCGAACTTAGCGCTTAATGGAAGGGTTTGGCATTGACATTCATTAATTACGTAGCGCGCGAGATCAATTGCAAGATCGTTTACTATGGGCCGGGTCTTGGCGGGAAGACCACCAACTTGAAGTACGTTTACGATATCACCAACCCGGAAAACAAGGGGAAGCTCATCTCACTGGCAACCGAAACAGAGCGCACGCTCTTCTTCGACTTCCTTCCATTGGACTTGGGACAGATTCGCGGATTCAGTACGCGATTTCATCTTTACACGGTTCCCGGGCAGGTTTTCTATGATGCCAGCCGCAAGTTGATTCTGAAGGGTGCGGACGGAATAGTGTTTGTTGCCGACTCCCAGGAGGAGCGGTTGGACGCGAATCTGGAATCTGTATCGAATCTGCAGCAAAACCTCAAAGAACAGGGATTCGAATTGGCCAGGATGCCGTATGTCCTGCAGCTCAACAAACGTGATCTTCCCAACACCATGCCTGCGGATCACCTCAAGAAGTTGCTGCTCGTGAAAGGCGAGCCGGTTTTCGAAGCCGTTGCAACGAAAGGTGCGGGCGTGCTCGAGACCCTGAAGGCGATTGCTCGTCAGGTACTGATAGAACTTCGCAAGAGCGCCTGAAGCCGACTCGAACCCCCTCGCTCGGCGATATCCAACGTCCGAATCCTGTCATCTTCCGCAAAGCACCTCCCCTCTTTTGGGGCAACGCCCTCCACTGGGCAATCGAGGTTACTGAGCCGCGACCGTTAGGGAGAGGGTCGAGGAGAACCCACCCGCTCGCTCACGCTCGGGGCTCTGAACGACGTCGCGGCCTGGCCATGCCAGTACGCTTCGGGCGACTTTCAGTCGCCATTGGAACCTACCGGCTTCAGACGGTGGTGGTTTAGTTTTTTTCGGGCTGTCAGGTAGAATTCCTCTAGGGACGTTGGTTTGACGTACACAAATCTCCTGGAGGTAGGATGATCCACAGCGCAGGTTTTTTGATGCTGGTCGAAGACGCAAAAAAGCGGGTTAGGGAAGTTACCGTAGACGAAGTGCGGGGGAGGCAGGTCAGGGCCGAGCGGTTCTATTTTATCGATGTACGGGAGGATTCTGAATGGTCTCAGGGGCGCGCCGCAGGGTCCATCCACCTGGGCAGAGGAATAATCGAACGCGATATTGAAAAGGCCATCCCCGAAAAAAATGCGGAGATCATACTCTACTGTGGCGGCGGCTTCCGCTCCGCCCTTGCAGCCGACAATCTCCAGAAGATGGGATACGGGAATGTGTGGTCCATGGCCGGAGGGATCAGAGCTTGGCGCGATCGTGCCCTGCCCATGGAATCGTAGCTGCAAAACCCGGACGGTGAGAAAGGCGAGCCGCGGAGGTTTCTATGGTTCTAGGGAGAGGAACTCCAGTGTTATTGTCGAGATATGGTGCTTTCCGCCCTCAACTTCTCGGGCAGGTTTCGCACCCGGCTGTGGTTCCGGCTGTAGGTGAAGTAAATCACCAGGCCGATGACGAGCCAGACAATCAGCCGCAACCAATTGACGTACCCCAGCTTGTACATCATATAGCCGTTAAAGATGATTCCCAGGAGCGGCACCCAGGGCACGAGCGGTGTCCTGAAGGGCCGCGCCTGCCCGGGATTTGTTCGCCGCAAAACCAGAACCGCGATACAGACAATGACGAACGCCAGAAGAGTCCCGATGTTCACCATCTTCCCAATATCCTCGATCGGTGTCAGGCTGCCGACAATCGCGGCCAGAATTCCCACCAGGATGGTGTTCTTGTACGGCGTCCGGAACCTGGGGTGGATGGCGGCGAAGAACTTCCTGGGCAGCAGACCATCCTTTGCCATGGCATACAGTACGCGCGTCTGACCCAGGAGCATGACCAGCATGACGCTCGTCAAGCCGGCGAGCGCCCCGGCCGTGATCAGATGGGATGCCGCCGCAAGACCGCGGTCGAGAAAAGCGCGGGCCAGCGGAGCCTCGATGTTTATATCCTGCCAGGGCACCATTCCCGTCAGCACCGCTGCCACCAGAATATAAAGAACGGTGCAGACCAGCAACGAGCAGATGATTCCTATCGGCAAATCGCGCTGTGGGTTCCTCGCCTCCTGGGCAGTTGTTGAAACGGCGTCGAATCCTATATAGGCGAAGAAGATGTAAGCTGCGCCTGCCCCAATCCCCGAGAATCCCATAGGCGCGAAACTCGACCAGTCCTTCCCCCAATTGGAGGTGTCGACATACCGAATGCCAAGGGCGATTACGAACAGGACTACCCCCAACTTAATGGCCACGATAGTGGCGTTGAACCTCGCACTCTCTCTGATTCCGATCACCAGGATAGTCGTGATCACGAGAGCTATGAGGAATGCCGGGAGGTTGAATCCGATGTCCACCCCAAAAACATGCGGAGCATTGACCAGGTCGTGAGCGCGCCGGAGCAGTTCTGATGACTGCTCATCCAGGATGGCAGTCACCTTTTGGAGGAACGCCTGAGTTCCCTCCACCAGGCTGGGATCGGCTGCCTTGGCCATCGCTCTGGCTATCGTGTTTTCGGCGGTCTTCAGTGCTGTCCAGTGGTCGTATGCCATCCAAAGTGGAATGTCGATCTTAATAATCCGCATGAACTCTATAAAGTGATTCGACCAGCCGGAGGAGACGGTGCTTGCGCCCATCGCATATTCCAGCGTCAAATCCCACCCGATGATCCACGCGAACAACTCTCCCAGTGTCGCATAGGCATACGTGTATGCACTGCCCGCCAAGGGAATCATGGCCGCGAACTCCGCATAGCAAAGGCCGGCAAAGGCGCAGCCAAACCCGGAAATCACAAATGAGAGCATGAGTCCGGGGCCCGCGTAGTGGGCCCCAAGACCGGAAAGCACAAAAATACCGGCACCGATGATAGCCCCAATTCCGAGGGCGGTGAGGGAAACGGGGCCCAATGTTCGCCGCAGCGTGTGCTCCCCGGATTCCTGCGCCTCCTGGAGCAGCATGCTCATTGGCTTTTTGGCAAATAGTGGGTTTTCCATGTAAACGTCTCCCTCAGTATTATGGGATCAAACAACCTGATCAGCTCTTCCAGATTCTGCTCGAGGTGCCCTTCGCTGCCGGGTACTCAGCGGGAACTCCTTTTCAACCGGGCGCATGGTTGCGGAAACTAGCATCTTCCCTGTTGTCGTGCAAGCGCCAAATGCAAGCTGCGCCAGCGATGCCTGGAGGCAAAATGTAACCCTAAGGGTCTGTCAATGAATAACGTTTGCACGTTGGCGCGAGCGCCCGCCGCCGAGCGCCTTCGGGCCTGGGGACCAGCAGCAAATTGTAAACGCTATGCATTGACAGACCCTAAGAACTGACGTGCCACAGGCGGACGCTATAGGTCCGGCTCCTCAAAAAAACGCCGGGTTTCCTCGATGAACACGACCGGCTGGTCATGATGGACCCAGTGGCCTGCCTTGGGCACGTTGATCAGCCTGTAATTGGGAATGGCGTGAATGCGACCATCCTTCTCGGGGTCGATTGCCCAACTGTCCAGGCCGCGGAAGAGGAGGGCGGGACACCGAATCTGACGCCAGATCTCCTGGGCATCTTCCATGTTGAATCCGTACGGCGATAAGGCTCGAACATAGTTGTCGAACTTCCACGTCAGGCTGCCGTCGGGATTCCAGTTTGATCCGAACAGGGTAAGGCGACGAGCCGTCTCGGCGGTGAGATAAGGATTGGCTTCCAGCATCCGGTGAATCGCGGCCTCCAGGGTCGGATACTTGCGGGGGACCCGAATCTCGTATTGGCGCATGCTCTCAATCCACTCGCGGAGGCGTTCATGTGCGGGGCGGCGGCGGAGTCTTTCAGGCGGCGGTCCATAACCCTCGATCGACACAAGCTTACGGACCCGGTCAGGATAGATCCCGGCATACTGCAGGACGATCGCTCCTCCCAAAGAGTGACCGATGAGGAATACGGGCCACCTCCCCACGATATCTATCAGAGCCGACAAGTCGAGGACGTATTCCGGGATGCTGTACATTGCACCCGTCGCCCAACCGCTATCGCCGTGCCCGCGCAAATCCGGAGCCAACACGCGGAAGTTGTTGGCGAATGCCTCCGCGACGAGATCCCAGTTGCGCGCGTGATCGCGGCTCCCATGTACCAGGATCAGATTGGGCTTGCCATTGTCACCCCAATCCCAGAAGTGAAGTTTCAGTCGATGGGAGTGATAGTACTGGGAAATCGGCTCCATCTCAGCTGTGTCCCCGATAGACACGCAGAAGCGCCGCTTGAGCCGGACGGCGTTCTTTCCGGATCCGCCTCATTGAAGCATGCAGGTGCCTCGCTGTGCAGCTCCACAGGTTCCGCAGGGCCCGGGCTCGGCCGCGGCCCGATCGGACGATCCGGCAACGGCGAAGACCGAAAGCAACTGCGTGATGTCCGGGCTCCCGCATTTGCGGCAGCTGACTTTGGTCTTGTTGTTGAATACCAGCTGCTCGAACTTTGCCTTGCAGCTCCTGCATTCGTATTCGTACAGCGGCACAGTCGTTCTCCTTCCCTCACTTGTCTTCAGGATCGGATCTTACCAGAGGCGTCCCGGGATTTGAAGTGACCCCCGGTAGCTTCGGCGGCCAGATGAGCGAACTGACCACCGCTACAGTCAATATAGCGGCCACCAAACCGAGAGATATCCCGATGGGGATAGGCAGAAACTTCGCTATGAGCATCTTAATCCCGATAAACATCAAGACGATGCCGAGCCCCTTCCCGAGGTAGGCAAACCTGTCTATGACCGCAGCCAGCAGGAAATACATTGAACGCAGGCCGAGGATCGCGCAGATGTTCGACGTATATACGATGAACGGATCGTGGGTGACCCCGAAGATGGCTGGAATCGAATCGGTGGCAAAAACCAGATCGGTGGTTTCAACGGTTACAAGGACCAGAGCAAGCGGAGTGGCCACAACTCTGCGCGCTTCCCTGACAAAAAAACCGTTGGTCGCATAACTGGACGAAAGGGGAATGATGCGCCGGAACAGGCGCACGACAGGGTTCTTATCGGGTTCGACCTCGGTCTCCCCCTCATGCAGGATTTTGAACCCGGTGAAAACAAGGAAGATGCCGAACAAATACAGGACCCAATGGAAAGCACTGATCAACGCAGCGCCGACAATGATGAATGTCGCACGCATGACCAGTGCTCCTATGATTCCCCAGAAGAGGACGCGGTGATGAAGGTGTGGAGGGACGGCAAAGTAAGTGAAGATCAGAATAAATACAAAGACGTTGTCGACGCTGAGGGCATATTCGATGAGATACCCTGCAAAGAACTCGAGTCCCTGCTGCGCCCCGAAGTGAAGATAAACCCACGTGCCGAAGGCAAGTGAAAGGCAAACCC
>DASQID010000074.1:0-2719 GCA_035631775.1 Acidobacteriota bacterium | reverse complement strand
ACCCGTCTGATCGAGCAATTCTTAGAGGCGCTCGCGCAATCGGGAACAACAGCATCGTAGATCGGGAGATGGCGGCGAACATGGCCAAGTCGGCTCAAATAGCTCGTGCGGACATCGGCATTATCGGCGGGAGCGGATTGTACGACATCGAAGGCCTGCATCAGGTCAAGCGGGTGACGGTTCACACACCGTTCGGGAAGCCCTCCGATGCCGTCGTGCTCGGAGAATTAGACGGCGTGCGGGTGGCCTTTCTGTCACGACACGGACGAGAGCATCGATTCAATCCATCGGAAATCAATTATCGCGCGAATATCTTGGCATTGAAATCACTCGGCGTCCGGCGGGTCATTTCTGTGAGCGCCGTCGGCAGCATGAAGGAATCCATGAAGCCGGGCGACGTCGTCTTGCCGGATCAGTTCATCGACTTGACCAAGCGGCGCGTTTCGACGTTCTTCGAAGGCGGCGCGGTCGCTCACGTGGGTTTTGGTGAGCCGGTCTGCGCCTCGCTCGGCTCGTCGCTGCTCGCAGCGGGCCGCTCGGTCGGCGCGACGGTCCATCAGGGCGGCACGTACGTCTGTATGGAAGGTCCGCAGTTTTCGACGAAGGCTGAGTCGCGGCTCTATCGTCAATGGGGTGTGAGTGTGATCGGGATGACGAATCTTCCGGAGGCCAAACTTGCTCGCGAAGCGGAGCTCTGCTATGCCACCGTGGCCTTGGTGACCGACTATGACTGCTGGCACGAGACGGAAGAGGCGGTCACCGTCGAAGCGATCCTGGCCACGCTCCGCCAGAATGTGGCGCTGGCTAAACAGTTGCTACGAGCGGCCGTGAAGTCGGCCGATTCGGTCAAGAGCTGTGGGTGCCAACAGGCTCTACAGCATGCGATTGTGACGGCCCCGGAGAACATTCCGGCCGCACTTCGCCGGAAGCTGGCGCTGTTGACAGCGAGAATTCTCCCACCTGTGAAAGGAAAACGCTAAACCATGGGAAAACTGCTTGTCGTCGGTTCGGTCGCATTGGACACGGTCAAGACGCCATTCGGTGAAGCGGCGGAGGTGCTCGGGGGGTCCGCGACCTATTTCTCCACATCGGCGAGCTATTTTACCGCAGTGGATCTCATTGCCGTGGTCGGTGAAGATTTTCCGTCGCAGCATCTCGCGTTCCTGAAAAGCCGGGGAATCGACCTGACCGGGCTTGAGCGTCGGTCCGGCTCGACATTCCGTTGGAAGGGCGAATACACGCATCAGCTCAACGAAGCACATACACTCGATACGAAGTTGAATGTGTTCGAAACGTTTCGCCCGAGGATTCCAGAATCCTATCAGTCTCCTGAGGTTCTCTTCCTCGGCAACATCGATCCCGAGTTGCAACTGGATGTCTTGCAAAAACTTCCTCGACCTCCATTAGTGGCGTGCGACACCATGAATTTTTGGATTAACGGGAAGCGCGAGGCCTTGTGGCGCGTGTTGGAAAAGGTCGACATCCTGCTTATCAATGACGGTGAGGCGCGCGCGTTAGGCGGTGATTCGAATTTGGTGAAAGTCGCGCAATATGTCTTAGCGCGAGGGCCCAAGCACCTGATCATCAAACGCGGTGAGTACGGGGTCCTCATGTTCAATCAGAAGCAGGTATTCGGCGCACCGGCGTTCCCCTTGGAAGACGTACGCGATCCGACCGGCGCCGGTGACACTTTTGCCGGCGGCTTCCTAGGCTATCTTGCGGCGACAGGGAACCGTTCCGTGGAATCGTTCAAGCAAGCGATCATCTTCGGAAGTGTCATGGCCTCATTTACCGTAGAAGCCTTTAGTCTTGACCGTTTGCGAGTCCTGGATTACAAAGAGATCCAGGAACGCTTCCGAGCCTTCAAACGGCTCACCCATTTTGAGGATATCTCGTGACCGGTCTGCGATCGCGTACCCTCCAGTTTCTTTCCATGATGGCCATGACGGTTGTGGTCCTGGGCGGCTGCGCGACGTCGGAGGAGACGAAGCAAAAGTCCCAGGGCTATTATCAGGAGGGTATGGCGAGCCTGGAAAGGGATCGGCAGAAAGCCTTTGTGTCGTTTCAAAAGGCAGTGCAGCTCAATCCTGACAACAAGGAAGCACGATATTGACTCGGCCACATTCTGGTGTACCGGGGAAAGTTTGCTCAAGCTGAGGCTGAGTTTCGGGAAGCCATTAGGATCGACGAGAATTATTCCGAAGCGCATACCTATTTAGGGCAGGTCCTGGCGAGTCAGGATCGCTGGCCCGATGCCATTGCCGAGTTTCGACGGGCCTTGAGCAACCCCCTCTACGTCACGCCCGACCTTGCACGGTTCCATCTCGGCACGGCGTTGGCCCATGAAGGGGATTTCCAAGGCGCCATGGAAGCTTTGGAAGATGCCTTAGTCGTCAGTCCCCCCAATGTACCGCCGGCAATGTTGCAACTGGAATTGGGACGGGTCTATTACAAGCTGGGTTTTGAACGCCGGGCGAAAGAGGCGTTGACTAAGGTGACGACCTTGGACAAAACCGGCGATTATGCAGTTGCCGCCAAGGAAATTCTGGCACGGCTGAAGCCGTAAAGAGAGACGCATGGACTCAATTGGAGATTTTTTCAAGCAGGTGAGGGAAACCAAGGGGCTCACCGTGGACGAGGTGGCTTCCAAAACGAGAATTCGTGCGGATTTCGTCAAGGCGCTGGAAGAGGGCAACTTCGCCAAGCTCCCCGATCAGGT
>DASQID010000073.1:0-4277 GCA_035631775.1 Acidobacteriota bacterium | reverse complement strand
CCATCAGGGCACACGGGAAGACCAGAGTGAAGGTGGTTCCGACATTCACCGCACTCTCAACCTGGATGTAACCGGAATGCCGGTCCACTATCTGGTGCACAACCGACAAACCCAGGCCTGTGCCGTTCTTATTAGTGGTGAAAAAGGGATCGAAGATCCGAGCCAGATTTTCCGGCGGTATGCCCACTCCCGTGTCCTGGATTGTCAGTTCCAAGCCCACACCCGGAAGAGCTCCGCGATATTCATTGACGTTGCGGCTGCAGATCGTCAGAGAGCCTTGCGATGGCATCGCCTGCATCGCGTTCAGTATGAGATTGAGGATGACCTGCTTGAGCAGTTCCTTGTCTGCACGTATCTCGGGATGCGAGGCGCTCAGTTCCTTCCTGACACACACTCCCCGCTGGTTCATGATGAGATCGGTAAAGCCAAGGACTTCATGCACCACCGCGTGCGCATCCACCACCCTTAAGGTTGGCGCCAGCGGATTGGCGAAGTGAAGCATGTTGGAGACGATGTTGTTCAGAGAGCGACTGCCGATCCGTATGTTCCCGGCCCAGCGCTTCGGATCACTCCCGTCAGGCAGTTCCTTCTCGAGCAGAGAGGCGAAAAGCTCGATGCTTCCAAGGGGGTTGCGGATTTCGTGGGCCAGTTCGACGGCCATTTCCCCCATGGCCGAGAGACGTTCCCCTCGCTTATTTTGTTCTTCGAGCGCTCTGATCTCGGTCACGTCACGGATAATGTGCAACGTTCCAATGCTGTGGCCGGATGCGTCTTTGAGGGCGGTCCCGGAAGCGGCAATAATACGGACCCTGCCATTCACCTGGAAGGAGATCTCGGACTCTCTTTCACTCGCCTCGGCGCCAACCGGAGATTCAAAATACTCGCTCAGTTGCGTCTCCCTGAAGGCCGGTGCCTTCTTGCGAGATCCACCTGGTCTGGTTCCGGGCAGGTTCAGGAGCTGCGAGGCAACCGGATTGCAGAGGCTGAGCCTCCCCTCCCCGTCAAGTACAAGTACTCCGCATGGAAGACACTCCAGTATGGTCTTGAGGTAATTCTGAACCTCCTCCTTTTCACGAAGGCTCTTTTTCAGTTCCCGGTTCTTTGCGGCCAACTCGTCGGAGAGCCGCTGGGCGCGGGCTTTCAGCTGCTGAAACGCAGACTCCAGGGAACTGGACGCCTGCGTAAACATTTCGAAGGCATCGAGAAGGAGGCGTGCATCGCCTCCCTCCCTCGCAGCCTGAACTGCTGCCGGGCTTACTGATCCCGGACAGAAATCACCGGAAACGCTCTCTGATTCAGGTGCCATCCACTCTCCTACGTGACAGCCGGATTGAAGGAACTGTGGTCCTCCCTCTTCGGGTATCCGCTCCTGTGATCCGGCCGGACCAAAACAATCCTTGCCTTCAGCCAATGATCCGATCCGTGAAAGGCAAGAGCCGTGCCACCAAAGCGAATGCAGTTGAGGGCAGGCTTTGTGTACTGGGAGGATCTTTATTTGTAGCTATTTACCAGGGTCAAATCATGCCTGTTTGCGCCGGTGCAATCGAGCCTGCCGGTCCGCCACGTCAAGATGTTGACAGACGGAAATTCGAGGGGTTGACGTCCAGTGACTGAACAAAGCCAGGCCTTTCCTCCAGCCGTCGAGATCATCCACACGCGTTTAATGTCTGCCTATCCATGTGCGGGCGGTCCTCGGCCCCCGGCCGCGGCATCTGGCCGCGACGCGCGCCGGTCTGATGACCGGGCGCCACAGAACTTTTCGTTTGGCAAAATTGTGAAGCGATTTTTGAGCGATCCCTAAGTCTGCAAAGGAGAGTCGGTGGAGCCAGACGGATATGACCTACGGCGTGCCCCCATTGTTTGAGGCAGCTAACAACTGGTCCAATTTGCGGCTGTTTTCCTGCAGTCCCTTCTTGATCTCATCCTGCATGCGCAGCATTTCCTTCCGCTCGTTCTGAACCCGATTCAGTTCCTCGTAGAGTTCCTGCAGTCGAACCGAGAGGCGCGAATTCTCCTTCGACAGGGCAACCCGCTCCATCATGTTACGGACCTGCACACCAATTTCCTCAAGTGAGAAAGGCTTGGTGATGTAGTCATAGGCTCCCAGCCTGACTGCCTCGATTGCAGTCTCCAGCGATGCGAAGCCCGTAATGATGGTGACGAGCGTTTCGCTGTTGCGAACGTGCGCGGCCTGGACGATATCCAAGCCGCTTCCCCCAGGCAGCTTCAAGTCGGTCAGGACCAAGTCAAAGGGAGCGAGCTCTGATGTCAGGGCCCTCTTGGCATCAGAAACATCCGAGGCCGTCTTAACTTTTGCACCCATTCGAGATATAAAGTCCATCAGGGTGGCTCTCATATCCTCATCATCGTCAACCACCAACACTCTCAGTTCAATCGGCGCCATGCCCATAACTATCGGCAACCAAGGCCTTATCGGTTAGCGCAAAGCCGGGCAAACTCAGGTAGATGTCATTTTTTTGAACTTATTCGTTGACAAATGTGAGAAATGTGAGTTATATCATTTATCCGTGTTGCAAGACGCCCGCCTTTCTAGATCTGGTAGCGCTTTTTTGACACCTGTAGAGCAAGCCTTGACCGAATTGAATCCGCCGTGTCCGACTTCTGACATTCTAGCTCTCATTCTTGAGGTAGCCACAGATGATCCGAAAGGAAGATGCCAAGATTCTGGTGGTCGACGATGAAGATTACATGCGCGAGATTGTGCGCGAAGCTCTTGAGGGCGCAGGGTTTAGCGTCGAGGAGTCTGCCGACGGTTCCGCCGCGCTCGCGATGCTTCGGCAATATCCTTATGATGTGATCATCACGGATCTTCATCTGCCGGGAGCACCTGGGGAGACAATCCTCCAGGAGGCACTCTCCATCTTTCCCGAAACCATCGTTATTATCATGACGGGATTCGGTGACATTCAGACGGCTGTGGATGCGATCCGCAAAGGAGCCTACGACTACCTTCCAAAGCCGTTTCAGCTTAACGAACTGGTCATGCGTGTCGAGAAGAGCCTGCAGGATAGGCGGCTCAAGTCGGAGAACTCGCTGCTGCGCTCCGAGCTGCAGGAGAAGTATCAGTGCTCCAACCTCATCGGCAACAGTTCTCCTATGCAGAATATTTACCGGATGGTCAGCCTGGTGGCCCACAAGACAAGCACCGTCTTGATTGTAGGGGAGACGGGCACCGGCAAAGAGCTGATTGCCCGCGCCGTACACTACAGCGGTCCTCGCAAAGAGCATCCGCTGGTCTGCGTCAACTGCGGGGCCATTCCATCGAATCTGCTGGAAGACGAACTGTTCGGCCATGTAAAAGGAGCCTTCACGGGAGCCCATCAGCACCGCATTGGCCGGTTTGAGCAGGCCAACCACGGCACACTGTTCCTGGATGAAATTGCAGAGATGCCTCTTGATCTGCAGGTGAAGCTATTGCGCGTGCTGCAGGAGAAGGAATTTCAGAAGCTCGGCGGAAACGCGACAGTGAAGGTCGACGTGCGTATTATCGCTGCAGCCAATGGAGACCTCATGGAGAGGGTACGGAAAGGCGAGTTCCGCGAAGATCTGTATTATCGCCTGAACGTAATACCCATTCATGTCCTTCCCTTGAGAAAGCGGAGAGAAGACATTCCGCTTCTGGTGTCCCACTTCACTCGCAAGTTCTGTGCGGAGCAGAAAGTCCAGCTCAAAAAGGTCTCTCACGATGCAATCAAGTTGCTGATCGCGTTTGACTGGCCCGGCAACGTCCGGCAACTGGAAAATGCCGTGGAAATGGCTGTCGCACTCTCGGGTGAACGCGAATTGCTGGATGTCGAGGATTTTCCGATTGTGGCGAAACCTTCGAGCGAGGACCAGATATTCCGCAACATCGAGATTCCCGACGAAGGAATCCACCTCAACACTCTGGTCTCAGACCTGGAAAGGAAGCTGATTCTACAAAGCCTCCACGCGACCGGCGGCAACAAGAAGAGGGCGGCTTCCCTTCTTCATCTGAAGCGGACCACTTTCGTAGAAAAGCTCAAGCGGATGGGAATGGCTACAGAGGAGGTGGAGACGGAAGAGTTGGAAACCACTTGAGTCGGTTCCCCGATCAAATCCCTGCCTGACAAACAAACGCCAGCCGAGTGACTGCTTGTTTTCTCCTTTGAGAGCCCTACGCCCGTTCGCTAGAATTTGGCCTTAGGGTCCGCGTCGAATTGGCATGTGCACTCTGCTGCGGGCCCCCTTTGGGTCGCAGCCGAAGGAGCGCGGCGGCGGGGGGGGGGGGGGGGGGG
>DASQID010000072.1:0-3212 GCA_035631775.1 Acidobacteriota bacterium | reverse complement strand
ATACGGCAGCCTGTCTTTGCGCCTTAGCGTCTTTGCGGTGGCTTTTTAAAGAGCCACCGCAAAGGAGCAAAGACGCGAAGGAACGCGGGACCCAATTTGATTGCGGCTATGCCGCCAATTCGTGGCAGATCTACCCAATCGAATCACGTATTGACTTCCCGAAGTGAGCACCAATACACTTCGCAGAGGGCTACTTTGCTATGGCGAACTCACTGACATCCGCGCTGGAAGCCCCTTTCCGATTTCTCGGGAAAGCCATCTGGGAGATACAATCCTACACTTTTCTCAGCTCCCGGGCTATCGCCAATCTCTTTACACGCCCCATCTACGGCCGCGAGATCGTACTGCAGATGGACCGCATTGGAGTGGGCTCCCTCACCATCATTCTTCTTACCGGATTCTTTACCGGCGCGGTCCTCGGCATACAGTCGGAGAGTGCCCTGCGCCGTTACGGCGCCGTCAGCATCACCGGCCAACTCGTGGCATTGACGCTGGTCAGGGAGCTGGGCCCTGTCTTGTCGGCATTGATGATGGCCGGCAGGATAGGCTCCGGCATCGCCTCCGAACTGGGCTCGATGGTGGTATCCGAGCAGATCAGCGCCATGCGCGCTCTGGGCACCGACCCGACGCGACGGCTGGTGACACCCCGCATGATCTCGACCATCATGATGCTCCCGCTCCTCACGGTTGTCTGCGACACGGTCGGCATCTGCGGCGGCTGGATCATCGCGCGTTACAAACTGCTCATCAGCTCAAGCCAGTACTGGTCGGATGCCATCAATACGTTGCAGTTCTCCGACGTCTTCGGCACCCTCATCAAACCCGTTGTGTTCGGCTTCATCATTTCAATGACGGGCTGCTATGTCGGCCTGCGAACGCATGGGGGTACCGAAGGGGTGGGCAGATCCACCACGCAGGCCGTGGTGAGCAGCTCGATTCTGGTTATCACGGCGGACTTCTTCCTGAACAATCTGATCATCTACATCTCACCATTCTTGAACCCATGATTGAGTTCCGGAACGTCACGAAGTCGTTCAACGATGAAGTGGTGCTCAGCGACATCAGCTTCAAAATCTCCGACGGGGAGACGAATATCATTCTGGGCGCCAGCGGCTCGGGGAAATCCACGATCCTGAAGCTCATACTCGGACTGATGAGGCCGGATACCGGACAGATCTTCATCAACGGGCAGGACATCACGCTGATGACCGAATTCGAGCTGGTTGAAGTCAGGCGCTCGATCGGCATGGTGTTCCAGGAAGGCGCACTCTTCGATTCACTGTCGGTGCGTGAGAACGTCGGCTACAGGTTATTCGAGGAAGCTAAGCAGAGCGAGGAAGCGATTGAGGCCATGGTGCTGCAGCTTCTTGGATTTGTCGGTCTCGCCGAAGCGATCGACAAAATGCCCGCGGAGCTTTCAGGCGGCATGAAACGGCGTGTCGGAATCGCACGCGCGCTCATGGGAACTCCGAAAATAGTGCTGTATGACGAACCTACGGCGGGACTGGATCCCATCACGAAGAGGACCATTGTCGAACTGATGATAAAGCTGCGCGATCTCGAGGGGGTGACTACCGTATTCGTTACCCACGACCTGCCCGCCGCACAGATTATTGCGACCCAGTACGCCGCCCCTGACCAGGATGGCGACATCCGGTTCTACGGCGGTGCAGATACGCTCTGCCTGCCCAATGTGCATTTCGTGATGCTCCATGAAGGGTTTATTTGCTTCGAAGGAAGCTACGAGGAGTTGAAGGAAAGCCATCAGCCTTATGTCAGGATCTTCACCTCATGGTAATTCAGGGAGGCAGGCCATCTGGATTCATGTGCGGGGGGTCATCAGACCCCCCGGTCGCCACCTCTGGTGCTGAGGCGCGCTGGTCTAATGACCGCCGCCGCAGGAGTTGTCTCTTAGCCAAATTGTGACGCGAAGACGCAAAGAAGGAAGGTGCACATGCCACAGAAAAAACAGGTATCCATGGCGCAATTGAAGGTGGGCATTCTGGTCACGGTTGCCCTTTTCCTGCTGGCCGCGCTGATCCTGCAGCAGAGCTGGGGCGTGGATTGGTTCACCCGGAACGCCAAGGCCATCACCTACCTCCCGGACGTGGGTGGACTCAAACCCGGCGCTCCGGTGTGGCTCGCCGGGATCGAAATCGGGAAGGTGCGCAGGGTGACGATCGTGCCCCCTGAAGTCTTCGCCGGCAATGAGCCGATTTTCCGGAAGATTGCCGAAATCAAGCAGCAGATCGACTCGATCGATCCGAACCTGCCGAATTACAAGGAGATGGTTGCCGACCTTCAGGACCGCATACGCAACCTCAAGATTGACATCCGGATTGTCGAAGTCCAACTGGACATTCGCAGCCAGTACATCACCCGGATCAGCCGCGACTCGGAGGTCAGTATCGAATCCAGGGGACTCATCGGCGATTCCTTCATCGACATTTCTCCCGGCATGCTCGGGATTCCGCCCATAAGGCGCGGCGAATTCTACCTGATAGAGGGCATTCAGAGACCAGGCTTCCGGGAGATCATGACCGGCGCAAACGACGTGATTGCGAACTTCGGCGTCCTCTCGGAGCAGGTGAAGAATATCGCCACAAAGATAAATCCGACAAAGGTCGGCGCTGGGGTGTCCGAAACCATCCGGGATATGCAGACTACCTTGCGCCAGGCGGACCACACGTTTTCCCGAGCCACCCTATTGCTGGAGGACTTGCGCAACGGAGAAGGCACTATCGGCAGGCTCGTGTCGGATCCCGCCCTGTACCAGCGCCTGACCGAGTCCCTGGAGAAGTTCAACAAGATCGCGGAGCAGATTCAAAACGGCAACGGCACGCTGGCCAAGCTCATCAATGACCCTAAGCTTTTTGATACCGCCAACGAGACCCTGCACAAGGCGGAGGTCATGATGGACCGGATTGAAAAGGGCGAAGGCACACTTGGACGACTTTCCAAAGATCCGGCGCTCTACGACACCGGCAAACAGGCAATCGATAAGTTCGCGTCATTTGTGGATGAGGTGAACAAGGGGGAAGGTACCCTGGGTAAGCTGCTTAAGGATCCGGGGCTGTACAACAACCTCAATCAGTCAACGGCCGAACTCACCAAGATGATCTACGATCTGAGACAGGATCCGAAGAAGTACCTGACGATACGCGTCCGCGTCTTCTAAGCTATTTGGGCTGAAAGAAAAGTCCTGTGGCGGC
>DASQID010000071.1:0-12052 GCA_035631775.1 Acidobacteriota bacterium | reverse complement strand
AGATCCGGGCGCATGACGCCCTCTCGCAGGTTGAGCTGCGGGCGGTAGCTTCCCGTTGTGATCCCCTGGTAGGAATTGCACTCGTGCATCGGAGGCGGCTGTCTACGCCACTCACTCAACTTCTCGTATGGATACTGGCTGAGCCATTTGCCCTCCCGTGGATCGAAAAACACTATGTCGTACTCCTTGTTCCCGTGCCAGGGCTGTTCGGCGTTGCCGTAGTCATCGGTGACGTGTCCCATGTAGCCCCAGAGCAGGAAATACCGGCCGTCTTCGACGTAGCGAAAGGAACTGCCGCGTCGTGCACCCTGCTGATCTTCTGCGATTCTAGTCCATGTGTTGACCGGCAGTTCAAGCCGTCTGTCGGCGCCTGAACTCACGAGTGTCAAGATAAGTGCAACTATCACAGTCGCAGAGCAGCGCATATCTCCAACTCCCTCCGTCTGGCTCGCCGTCTTTCGAAATGACAAAGTTGTCTTAGCGTATACTACAAACCTTCAAATCCTTGCCACTTTGACAAGGATACAAGATCTGTCTTGGCGTCTTTGCGTCTTACCGGTGGCTTTTTTAAAAGCCACCGCTAAGGGCTGGGGCAAGAATAAATTCACATTTTGGCGCGAGCACCGTCGCGCCTGCGGCGCTCCTGGGGCGGGCAGATGCAAGGCGCCGCGACGCAGGCGATATCAGTGTATATCGTCGAGGAGCGGCAACGAAGCAGATGCCCGCCCGCCGCCGCGCCCTTTCAGGCTGCGGCCCGCAGGGGCCAGCAGCAAAATGTGAAGTTATTCTTGCGCCAGCCCTAAGGCGCTGAGATGCGAAGGATCGTGATTACTTCAGCATCTTCTCTCTCATATTGAGCGAGCGGTCTCTAAAATGTCCATTAAGACTTGGTACTCAAAAAGCCAGTTCGGAATATGATGTGGTGGTCGCTCCTCGTCTCGTTCAGCTTCATTTAGGAATCACCAGGAAGGGAGTCGAATCATGCAGGCATCGGACATTCTCGAGAAAATAGCGAAGACGGGTTCGGACAGGGAGAAAATCGCAGCCGAGCTCGCAGTGGATCCAGGCGCGATCCCGGCGATAATCGGAGGGTTGAATGCAGACAAGCCTGAAGTGAGGTTCGGCTGTTCCAAAGTCCTCCGCTTGATAAGCATGAAAAAACCGGCGATCCTCTATCCCCACATGGACTTCTTCATCGCAATGCTCGAACACAACAACACATTTCTCAGGCTCGACGCCGCCCGTGTGATCGCAAACCTGGCGACCGTCGATTCCGAGGGGAGATTCGAGCGGATATTCGACAAGTTTTTTGCACCGATTTCCGGCCCGACGATGATCCCTGCCGCCAACGTGATCGGAGTTGCCCCAGGAATCGCCCGCGCCAGGCCCCAGTTGGCCGACAAGATCGCCGTCGAGATCCTCAAGGTTGCCGGGGCAAGGTACGCGACCCGCGAGTGCCGCAATGTTGCGCTGGGACACGCAATCAAATCTTTGGATCAATTCTATGACCTCCTCGAGCACAAGGCTCCCGTGGCGCAACTGATCAAGAGGCAACTCAAAAATACGCGCCCTGCAACCAGGAAAAAAGCCGAGCTGTTCGTCAGGCGCCACGGAATCTGACACTTTGGATCTGGAGTCAGGTCTTGAAGATTTCATTTTGCTCCGATTACTTTGGATGATGCACTATGAGCGCAAACTCAAATCCTCAAGGCCTGACACCATGGTCTCCTTTCGGTGGAGAAGGGCGTTGAAGCACTTGCCCGTAACAATCATTACAATTGCCACTCTGTCCAGCCTGATTTTCGTCGGCGGAAACATCGCGGCAGGATCCGCCATCCTCGGCGGATCGCTCCCACAACCCCTGCCCGTGTTCCCCCCCGACAATTGGTGGAACCTGGATATCAGCTCTGCGCCCGTTGATCCCGGATCGAGTTCGTACATCTCCTTTGTGGGCGGGTCCTCCAGGCGGCTCCACCCAGACTTCGGGAGTACTGCTTCACCTGGAAGCATGGACAGCTACGGAATCCCATACATCGTCGTTGACGGGACCCAACCCAAAAAGACCGTCGAATTTCAATACGGCGGCGAGAGCGACGGTTATGATCCGGTCACCGGAAAAAGCATCCCCTTTTACCCGATCCCTGATGAAGCCGCAACGCAACCACATTGGGTCGAGGGTGGAGTCCCCGGCAACGTTGATTTAAGAAGCAGCCAGGACAGGCACATCCTGATCGTCGACCGGGACAATCGTCTGCTTTACGAGCTGTGGAACTGCTATTACGACGGAGTGGTATGGCACGCCGGATCGGGGGCCATGTTCGACATGAAGACCAACAACCGCCGCCCGGATGGCTGGACTTCAGCCGATGCCGCGGGCCTGGCCATCCTGCCCGGCCTGATTCGCTACGACGAAGTCAGTGGCCCTGATGAGATCCGACATGCCTTTCGCGCCACCGTGCGCGCAACCAATGGTTATGTCTATCCGGCTTCCCATCGCGCTGGATCGAATCCCCTGGCCCTGCCTCTCGGCGCGCGCCTGCGGCTCAAGGCAAGCGTTGACCTGTCTCGATTTCAGCCGGCTGCACAGAAGATCTTCCGAGCGATGAAAAAGTACGGCCTGATCATCGCCGACAACGGCTCGGATATGTATGTGACGGGTACATTCGACACGCAGTGGGTCAACGGGAGTTTCAACTCGGATTTCGGCGCTCTGACCGCGAACGATTTCGAAGTCATAAAATTGGGCTATCAGTCGGCACAGGTTTCGCAAGTCATTTACTTCCCGCACCTGGCCGTGGGAGGGGGCTATACGACGGCTTTTTCACTGACCAACACAGGGACTACGCACTCCTCGGGTAGCCTGTCTCTGATCGACGGGTCGGGGATGCCGTTCGACGTTACGTGGAGCGGAGCGGCGCTCTCCTCCCAAGGGATCGAACGCAGTACCGCAAGTTCAACATCATCCTCTATGACGGTAGAGATGGCACCGGGCGCAACCTCCGTCTTTACAGTCAGTGCCCTTAGCTCGATCTCTCCGACCAAGTCGGGTTGGGCGAGGCTGGATTTCACCGGCGGCGCCTTGGCAGGCGTCGCCACTTTCCGTCGCGAGGAATCGGGCGCTCCTCCCACGATCGCCGGTGTGTTCGCCGCGGTTCCCACAGGTTCCGTGACGATTCCCATGGACAACAACGACAACAAGAAACGATATACAGGGTTTGCGGTTGCTAATCCCAATGCGGAACCCATATACGTCTATCTTGAGGTGATTGACACCAGCGGAACCGGCGGTCTTCAAGTGCGGCCAGCAGCGTTGAATCCCCTTCCGGCTTACGGACAAACGGCCGCATTTCTACACGAATTTCTGGACTCAACGTTGAATTTTAGAGGAACGGTGAGAATTGCCGCGGATAATGGGAAGCAATTCGTTGCGGTAGCACTTCAAGAGGTTCACGGCATGTACACCGCGATTCCCGTTATGAAATGAGACGCCCTCCTTCACTGTCTTCGCGTCTTTGCGCGTTAGAGAGAAGCACAAGTCCTAATGGGGCTGCGGCCAAACCTGCAGAGGCGCGGAGCCTGAGAATTTGTCATTTGTCACTTGTCAATTGTCATTGGCCAATTGACGGCCTTGAAACTGGCTGGTTTCAATGATAAATGGCAAATAACCAATGAGAAATGACCAATTCTTTGCGCCCCCCTTGCAGCAGCGATACGTCACATTTATGAATTCACACATTAGCGGTAGCTTTTCAAGAAGCCACCGCTAAGGCGCGAAGGAACGATTCGTGGCGGTCTTTCTCGGTCACTCCTTCACCCGAATCAACTCATGTGCCAGCTCATGGGTTTTCACGAGGTCCTCGATCAGGAAGAACTCCTCATGGGAATGCGGCTTCTGCGCTCCGATTCCTATGTTGACAGCCGGTATACCACGGGCGTTGTATTTGTTCGCGTCGCTTCCGCCCGTATATCGGATCGGCTGAGGGGTGAGTCCCACCTTCCTCATCGCCTGTTCGAGTTCGAGGATCATTGGAGCCTCGCGAGACAACGAATACGGCGCGAAATCCTGCTGCTCGCTGAACAGAAGTGCCCCGGTGCCGCCCAGTGAATCCCGCATGGTCTGCTCAATCAGACTTAGTTGTTGCCTGATCCGATCCGGCGAGAACGACCGGACTTCGCCGTCGACGGTAACCTTCGCAGGTATGGCATTGACAGCTTCACCGCCATGAATCTTTCCGATGTTGGCGGTTGTCTCCACATCGATTCTTCCCAGCCGCAAGTTTGCAATCGCCTTACTGGCAAGTTGAATCGCGCTGATACCTTCCTCTGGCGCAACTCCTGAATGAGCGGACTTGCCGATGAATTGTGCGGTAAATGCGTGGAGCCCAACCGACTCGCGAATGTAAATGCCCGGCCGCTTGGAACAATCGAAAACGTAGGCCCATGACGGGTTGTAGGGAAACAGGTCGATGGCATCGGCACCGTAGAGCCCGGCTTCTTCTCCCACTGTGAAAACGATGAAGAAATTGCGACAGGGAACTTCATCGCCGGCTGCGTCTACCAATAGCCGCACCAGGGCCGAGAGCCCCAGGCGGTTATCCCCCCCAAGAATAGTTGAGCCATCCGAGCGGATAGAGCCTGCATCCACGATGGGCTTCAGGTTGGCGGTCGACTGGATCGTATCAAGATGAGCGGTGAGCATGATTGCCGGATGATCCGGATTGTAGTGGGGGGGAAAGCAGAGCAGATTGCCTGAGTCGCCCCCAAGCACAGCAGCGGAACCGTCCTCGACGACGCGGATGCCGGCCTTGCGGAGGATGGACGTCACTTCATCCGCGACTTTCCGTTCGGCCAGGGAGGTCCCCTCAATTGTAGCCAGATGTAGGAAGAAATCGACCAGGTCTGTCATGGAGGCTCCCCTTGTATACACCGCTACAATACCGGACTGCGCTGTTCTGCAGCTACGAAAATTCGCGCTAAGAGCTGGCGCAAGAATAAATTCACATTTTGGCGCGAGCACCGTCGCGCCTGCTCCGCTCCTGGGGCGGGCAGATGCGAGGCGCCGCGACGCAGGCGATATCGGTGTATATCGTCGAGGAGCGGCAACGAAGCAGATGCCCGCCCGCCGCCGCGCCCTTTCAGGCTGCGGCCCGCAGGCCAGCAGCAAAATGTGAGGTTATTCTTGCGCCAGCCCTAAGACGCAAAGGCGCCAAGACAGGTGTTGTATCCTCTCGAAGTGGCAAGGATTTTGAAGGTTTGTAGAGCGAAGAAGCTGATACTATTACCGCTTTCAATCCTCGGGGGTAATTGAGATGGGCAGCAGGCGCTCGCTGTTCTACGTCCTCACCAGGAACCTGCATCTGTACATAGGATTGTTCCTCAGCCCATTTGTCTTGGTGTTTGCCGTGAGTGTGATCTTGCTGAACCACCCTGGCATTCCACTGGGCGGGTCTCGTGCATTGGAAGCGGCGACTCTCCATGTTGAAGTGCCGCCTGGGTTCGACAGGCTCGAGGATATTGATCGAGTGCGGCAAGCACGGGAAATAATGCGGCAGGCTGATGTCTCAGGTGAAGTCGGATTCGTAGGCTATTCCAGATCCGAAGGGACGATCACGATTCCCGTTTCGAGGCCGTGGAGCGAAGCGACAGTTAGGGTATCGGCAAAAACGGGTATGGCCTCCATTACCCAACGCAGAACAGGATTCCTGGCACCTCTGATTTTTCTCCACAAAATGCCCGGGCCGCACCTTGCCAATATTCGAGGCAATTGGGCGATGGTCCGAGCGTGGGGCTGGCTGGCCAATGGCACGGCCTGGTTGCTGCTCTTCCTTGCTCTAAGCGGTATTTACCTGTGGGCGATCCTGAAATCCGAGCGCACTGTCGGGCTTTTCCTGATTGTTGCTGGGCTGGCATCCTTCCTGGGGGCGCTATATGCCATCTGTCGCTGAACTCTGGATTCGCAGGCTGCACATGTACATCGGTCTGTATTTCCTCTTTTTCCTGTGGCTCTTCTGCCTTTCCGGGATCGTCTTGAATCACCCCAAGTGGACTTTCGCGGAATTTTGGAATGAACGAAGGCAGACAAGCCGCGAGGTGCAGATCTCCCGCCCGGCTGACACTGAAGATCTGGCGATCTGTCGCAGCCTGCTGGAGCAGACCGGTATCCGCGGTGAGATCAGCGGAAACATCAATCGCACGGCTCCCGGGGTGATCAGTTTCCGGGTCGTCCGCCCAGGCGATATCTACGACATCAAGGCGGATCTAGATAGTAGGCAGGCGAGAATCGATCAGATTCACGTGAATGGATGGGGAGTTATGAATATGCTTCATTCATTCAGCGGCGTGAGAAGAGGCGATCCAACCCTGCACCAGAACTGGTGGGCCACCGGCATCTGGCGGTTTTCAATGGACGCGCTCTCAGTCGGTATGGTGATCACGGTACTGGGTGGGATTTATCTTTGGTTTATTCAGATCCGCAAGCGCTTTTGGGGAGCGGTGGCACTGCTGCTCGGCATTGCAACACTCGGCCTCTTCCTTGTTGCCTGATTTTTGGAGGCAGCCCAAAAAGGGACGCTCCCCGTTCTTAGTCACGAGAAATTGGCGAGCGTCCCCCAACTGGGAAACACCAAAAAAAATCGGGCGCAGGCAGCAGGGCCCGCGCCCGATGGAATTTCAAACGAGGTTAGAAAGCGAAGCGCATCCCGAAGCGGAAGGTCCTCGGATCATTTGCATCGCTGGTGAGCTTCCCGAAGTTCGAGCTGTTGCGATTTCCGTTCGGGTTGCCGAAGTGCGGCGTGTTGGTAAGGTTGAAGGACTCGGCGCGGAACTCCATGCCGAGCCTCTCGGTGATCTTGAATTTGCGGAACAGGCTGAAGTCCATGTTAATGCGGGCGGGCCCACGCATGGTGTTCCGTCCCACGTTGCCGAAACGGACTTCGGTGACCCTCGCAAAGGCGGTGGTATCGAAGTAGGGAGTATCGCCGAGGCCACCCAGAACTGCGATATCGGGCTTGATCTGATCCGGGGTCTGTATGTTGCCATTTCCCACGTTCACAGAAGTTCCCGAAGCGCTCATCGTGAACTGCCGGCCCTGGACGGCACTGAAGATACCATTGACCTGCCAGCCTCCGAGGAGGACCTTCGCGGCACCGTTGTTCGCGAAGCTCTTTCCTGCGCCGAAGGGCAGTTCGTAGACATAGGCCAACTGGAGCATGTGGGGGATGTTGAATGCCGTCGAGGCGCGATTGCGATAACGCTGGCTCAGGGCGGACCAAATGCCACCCTCAGCTCCTGTCCAGTCACTGTACTCGACCTCGCCGATGGCATGAGAATAAGTGTAGGCCCCCTTCAGGAACAAGCCGCTGACAAAGCGCCGGTTGAGCGTGACCTGCATTGAGTTGTAGTTGCTGCCGTAGCGGCCATTCCACACATTGGTGTCCGCCGTGCGGCCGAACTTGGCGAAGAGGGGCTCTCCCTCATCGCCGAGGCCCGGGGTTTGTCCGGCGTTGATGTTTATGAACCCGAAACCATTGACGGAGTGAGATCCTACATAGCCGACAGACGTTACCATTTCGCCCGGCAGCTTGTGCTCGAGGATGAGGTTCCACGATTGGATATATCCTCGCTTCAACTCCTTGTTGGCCTCGGGATAACCCATGACGGCTGCGAGCGGCAGCTGCTGCCTGCCCTTGGTCCTGTCGGGGCAGCAGATTGACAGAATACCGACATTGGGACCCAGTGGTGCGTTCGGGATACCCGCCTTCTCATAGTTGGGGTCAGTGGAAATGGTTTGGTAGCCATTGACCGCCGAATAGGTCCCGACTATCGTCAGCGGATAGTAACCACGCAACGCCTGAGCGCCCCACGGATGGGAGTGGTAAGTGATACCGTAACCGCCTCGTATGACCGTGTTGCTGGCTATCTGATAGGCTAGGCCAAAACGAGGAGCAAAGAGCTTCTTGCTGTAGCCTATGCCGTTATCCTGCGGCACACCCGGCCAGCCGCCGACCAAAACGTCGTTGGTCGTCGGATCGTACGATTCGATTCCCATGCCCTGCGAACGCCTGCGAGTGGGGTAAAGCTCCCATCTCAACCCCAGGTTGAGGGTCAACTTGGGAGTAACGCGCCAGCGGTCGCGGACATAGAGGGCCCAGGTGTTTTCGAGGCTGAACATTTTTATGAACTGGCTGCTCTTCCCCGTGTAATCCGACGCGCCAAGCAGAAACGACGCCACGCCGTTCCAGTCGTTCTCGAACGATGGGGTATCTCCCTTAAATCCCACACTGGAATCGAGAGCATCGGGATTCAGAGCCGTGGTGCCGGGGGCGAAATCAAAACCGCCGCGCGGGCCATCGCCCAACTCCGGCTGCCAGTGGTTCATGAGGTGATGCATCAAGTCCAGGCCAAACCGGATGTCATGGTCGCCCTTAATCTTGTTGAAGTTGAGGTTGAAGGTATAGGACTGGTCGTTGCGTCGAAGCGGGTTCCAGCCTTCCGCATTGCCCAGGTTTGTGTAGCCGGAAATGGAAAAGTACGGCATGCCGCTTTCACGTGGGTCAGGGCCATTGGTCCCCGGAATCCCCAGAACGTCCAGCCCGAAGTTGGTGCCGAGGTCAGGGGGATCCACTTGCTGGCCAAAGCGTGTCCAGCCGACCGTCGCGTCAAGGAGGAATGTCGGCGAAACGGTGTAAGTCGACCCGATGGTCGCCACCTGCACTTGGGTCTTGCCTTCGCCGAGGCCACCGCCAGTGCACGAGCCGGGACCTCCGGCCTGCATGGTGAGGCATCGTGATCAGGATATCGGCCGCGCCGTCCAGTCGGGTGTTGTTTGCCCCACGGTCCTGGCCGTTGACGTTGGTGGTCAAGGAGCGCCCAAATGTGTCAGTAACGGCGTTTTGGAGAGCTCCTGGTGTGGCACCTGGAACCAGGTTGATGAGGCTCTGATAGTTGCGGTAGCCACCGAGCGGCAGGTTCTCAATTGCCCGCGCTTCCAAGTTCACCGCGACGTCCGCCTTCGTTGTCTGGAGAACAGCCGCGCTTGCCTCCACCGTAACCGTATCGTTAACCTGCCCCACTTGCAGGTTGGCGTTGGCGCGCGTGACTGTGTTAATGGTAACTATTATCCCCTTCTCGAGATAATTTCGAAACCCGGCCATCTTGATGCTGAGGTCGTACGTGCCTTCAAGCACATTTGCTATCGAGTAGTATCCGGCGGTGTCGGTCACACCCTCTCGCTCTCGGGCCTGTCCTGTATCAACGTTGGTAACGCCGGGGGAGACGGGTGACTTTGCCCGCACAGGGTACTATAATCGCCAGATGAAATTCTTGCCCCCTCTGTTCTTCTGCTCCAGTTCGATTCTGCTGACCGTAATCCTGGCGGAGTCGCTCAAACCGCCCGCGGGAAGGTGGCCAGGAACGCCCGCTCTGCCGAGAGTCAGAGCGGCGAGGGCCGACGAGCCCTCCCGCGTAAGCTTCGTCGACATCGCCAAGCAGGCCGGCTTAAACGCGCCGAATGTCTGGGGCGGCATCAAAAAGAAGAAATATATTGTGGAGGCCAAAGGTAGCGGCGTCGCCTTTTTCGATTATGACAACGACGGCTGGCCCGATATCTATACGACCAACGGTGTCCGCTTCGAAGAGACCTACACTGAACAGAACGCACCTATTCAGCACCTCTACAAAAACAACCGCGACGGGACATTCACGGATGTCACCAGGAAAGCGGGATTGGTGCGGACCGGCTGGGGAACCGGCGTCTCCGTCGGTGACTATGACAACGATGGTTGGGACGACCTCTTTTGCACTTACTGGGGCCACAACATCCTATGGCACAACAACGGCGATGGCACCTTCACAGACGTCACCAAGAAAGCCGGTCTGTGGGAAGATCGCGTGCGCTGGGGCACCGGAAACACCTTTCTCGACTACGACCACGACGGGTTTCTCGACCTGTTCGTCGCGAATTACATCGAGCTCGACATCAAGAAGGTGCCACCGCCCGGCCAGGCGGGAACCTGCCTGTGGAAGGGGATCCCCGTGATGTGCGGCCCGAAAGGCCTGCCCGCTGGGATGAACATCCTTTACCATAACAACGGGGATGGGACCTTCACGGATGTCTCGGATAAGGCAGGCATCCTGAAGCCCGGCCCGCGCTACTCCATCACCTCGGTCTCTTACGACTTTGACAACGACGGGTGGCCCGACATCTTTGTCGCCGTGGATTCTGAGCCGAGCATCCTCTTTCACAACAATCATGACGGAACCTTTACTGACATAGCCGCCGCGGCCGGCTGCGCTTACAGCGAAGAGGGGCAGGAGCAGGCCGGGATGGGCGTGGGCGTGGGGGACTACGACTGTGACGGCTGGCTCGACATCTTCAAGACCAATTTCTGCGACGACACGCCCAACCTTTACCACAACAACGGCGACGGCACTTTCACGGATGTGACCTTTTTCTCAGGCCTGGGCATCAGTACCCGGTACGTTCGCTGGGGCACGGGCTTCATGGACTACGACAACGATAGCTGGACGGATATCTTCCAAGTTACCGGGCATGTTTATCCGGAGATCGAAGCCTATCATCTGGACGCCGATTTCCTATCGCCGCGTTTCGTCTAACGAAATCTCGGAAACCGCAGATTCAAAGACGTCTCGAAGGACATGGGACCTGGAGTGAACGCGCTTCGCTCCAGCCGCGGATGCGCATTCGGGGACTTTGACAACGATGGCGACCTCGATGTACTGGTCCTGAATATGAACGACTACCCCTCACTGTTGCGCAACGATGGCGGCAATCAGCACAACTGGATCAAGATCAAGCTGCTGGGAACGAAGTGCAACCGTACGGCAATCGGCGCGCGGGTGCGTGTTGTGACGGGGAAACATGCGCAGACGGATGAAGTGCACTCCGGTACCAGTGTCATGTCGCAGAGCGATCTGCGCCTGCAGTTCGGCCTGGAACAGGTCAAGCAGATCGACCTGATCGAAGTCAAGTGGCCCACCACGCAGAATGTCGAGAAGTTTACCAACATCGAAGCCAACCAGTTTTTGACTATTAAAGAAGGCTCCGGAATCATCAGATCCGAAAAGAAACCTTGACGTTACGGCGCGCATCTGTGCAGATCGAAGCAGATCTGTCGGGATCGATGCGGATCTGGATTTTTGTTGGGAAGGGAAAATTGAGTCTCCGTTTCGCTTCTCCTTGATCTACAATAAATTAATGCGGTCCAAACACCTGATCGTCATTCTGGCCTTGGCTTTTGGTACCCCTGCTCTCCGGGCACGGAATGCGCCACCTGAACTCCCCCAATTGGATTTGAAGGAATTCGATCCAGTGGTCCGCGAGCAAGTCCAGAAGGCTTACGATGCCGCCCGGGCAAATCCTCACGATGCTGCAGCCAGCGGAAAAGTCGGCATGTTGTTGGATATCTATAAGCGTCGCGAGTTAGCTGCAGAATGGTACGAGCGTGCTCACCAGTCCGATCCGAAGGCGTTCCGGTGGCTGTATTATCTCGGATCACTACAGATCGTTCAGGGGAAACGCGCCGAGGCGACCGACACGCTCCGCACGGCGCTTCGCCTGGATCCCGGCTACCTGCCGGCCCGATTGAAGCTGGCTGACAATCTTCTTGCGGCCGGAGAATGGGACGAGGCCGGGCGAATCTATGAGGGAATTGTCAAGGATTATCCAGACGCGGCCGAAGCCTATTACGGGATCGGCCGGATACGCGCTGCTCATCGCGACCTGACCGGCGCGGTGGAATCCTATCGGAGAGCCTGCGAACTGTTTCCCCCTTACGGCGCGGCCCACTATGGGCTCGCCCAGGCGTACCGCAAACTCGGCGACACCGCAGCCTCAGAAGAACATTTGAAGTTGAGGGACGCCAGTCCAAACCTGGTGCCGCCGGTTCCCGATCCCTTGCGCGACGAAATGCGCACTTTCGACCAGGGGGCCTCGTCTCACCTTCGGCGGGGGTTGGACCTCGAGGAAGCGGGGCGAATCGAGGACGCAATCGCGGAGCACGAGAAGGCCCTGGAACTGGATCCTAACGTGTCC
>DASQID010000070.1:0-12603 GCA_035631775.1 Acidobacteriota bacterium | reverse complement strand
CCTACTACTACGGCGACTACCGCTACACCGCTGAGTTTAAGGGTGTGGGTAAATGGCTTGAAGGGCTCTTACAGGATGAAGAGAACTTCAAGTTTCGGGAGGAGCTCGAGAAGCTTTTTACGGTCCAGGATTGTCCGGAGTGCGGTGGCGCGCGGCTTCGCGCCGAAAGCCGCGCGGTGAAGGTGAACGAGATGGCCATCTCGGAGTATGCGCGGCAGCCGTTGGAAAGGGCACTCGAGTCATTCGCGAGGATTCGGCTGACCCCGCGCGAAGAAAAGGTCGCGGGACAGATCCTCAAGGAGATCTCCGATAGGCTCGAATTCCTCGTCAATGTCGGCGTTGGCTACCTCTCGCTCGACCGGCCGGCGGCATCACTCTCCGGGGGAGAGGGCCAGAGGATCCGGCTCGCCACTCAGATCGGCTCCAAGCTGAGAGGTGTGCTTTATGTCCTCGATGAACCCTCCATCGGTTTGCACTATCGTGACAACCGCCGCCTGCTTGACACGCTCAGGGAACTGCGCGACATGGGCAATACGATTCTCGTGGTTGAACATGACGAGGAAACGATCCGGAGTGCAGACCATGTTGTGGACCTCGGTCCCGGCGCAGGAGAAAGCGGGGGCGATGTGGTCGTCTGTGGGACAACCGATCAGGTTCAACGCTGCCCTGCTTCCTTAACCGGCAAGTATCTCAGTGGGGAGTTACAAATCGAGTGTCCCTCCCGGCGTCGCAAAGGCAACGGCAAGCGGATCATAATAAAGGGTGCGCGGCATAACAACTTACAGAATATATCCGTCGAATTCCCTCTGGGTTTGTTTATCTGCGTTACCGGAGTTTCTGGGTCGGGCAAGTCTTCGTTGGTGGACGACATTCTTTACAGGGTCCTCTCGCGCAAGCTTCACCGGGCTCTGATCGATCCGGGTGCGTACGGCGAGATTCTGGGCATCGAGCACCTTGACAAGGTCATTGAGATCGATCAGTCGCCCATCGGGCGCACTCCCCGATCCAATCCCGCAACCTACACGGGTCTCTTCACTCCCATCCGCGAGCTTTTCTCGCTTCTGCCCGAGTCCCGCATCCGCGGCTATAAGCCGGGAAGGTTCAGCTTCAACGTGAAAGGAGGCCGATGCGAGACATGTCAGGGAGATGGCCTGCGCCGCATCGAAATGAACTTCCTGCCGGATGTTCATGTGCTCTGCGAGACCTGCCAGGGAAAGCGCTACAACCGCGAGACGCTGGCAGTGAAGTACAAGGGATATTCGATCGCTGACATTCTGGCCACGAACATCAGCGAGGCCTACGAACTGCTCAAGAACATCCCGGCCATCGAACAAAAACTGCATACCCTGAACGATGTCGGTCTCGGATACGTTCAGCTCGGCCAATCCGCCACTACGCTGTCCGGTGGCGAGGCTCAAAGGGTCAAGCTTTCCAGAGAACTCAGCCGGAGAGCAACCGGCAAAACCCTCTACATTCTTGATGAACCCACGACCGGGCTTCACTTCCACGACGTCAAGAAGCTCCTCGATATCCTGAGCAGTCTGGTGGAACTCGGGAATACTGTGGTGGTCATCGAACACAACCTCGACGTCATCAAAATGGCGGATTACATCATCGATCTGGGTCCCGAAGGCGGAGAGAGGGGAGGCAGAATCGTGGCCACTGGGCAGCCCGAGCAGGTGGCCGGGATCGAATCCTCGGCAACAGGCCAGGCCCTCCGTGGAGTCCTGTCCTGACAGCATTGGGCTGACTCATTCAAGAGCTGTGTCTCTTCGCATTTTCGATGTCGACACTGTGTTCACGGGATTCCTGTGGCGACGGGTCAGTGACCACATCGTTGTACGCAAATCCTGGTCTTCAATATTGAGTTGCGGGGGCAATCAAGCAGACCGCATAAAGAACATGCGGATCCGGGCTTCAGCCCGGACACGTAACTCATTGGCAGAGTATCACTTGTTCAGACTTGCAGCGTGTCGGGGCTGAAGCCCCGACTCACAGGATCCAGTGCGGTCGGATCCGCGCCTGGATCGGCCGCAGCCACTTGTGTATAACGATGTGGTCAGTGACCCGTCGCGAGCAATAACATGCGACAGGCATGCACCAGAAATAGACATAGCGGCAAGGCGTGAATAATTCCGGTGCACAGCCAGATTAGAGCGTGAAATTCGTTCAATTCGTGGCGGATCTTATGTAAAAGTAAATCATGCCGTCGGTGGAGGAACAGCTGCGGAAATCCTTGAAGGAGCTCAGGGAGCTCTTTCTGTTAGCCAATCAACCTGTTCCTGAAGGGCTCCTGGAAGCTCTCGATGGCGATTCCCGGCGCGGTGCCCACCAGTTGGCGAGGTTGATCCGCCGGCGCAGGGCGAGGAATCGTCGGGAGGGCCTGCGCCTTCACGGACTGCTTCGACACGAAATCGAACTCTGGCATCGAGGCTGCAATCTCATCGCAGGCGTCGACGAGGCAGGAATGGCGCCTCTGGCCGGACCTGTAGTCGCAGCCGCCGTGATCCTCCCCTGCCGCTACAAACTTCCGGGTCTGAATGATTCGAAGAAGATCCTGAACGAGGCAAGACGTGAAATCCTGGCGCGTCAGATTAAGAAGGATGCACTCTGCTGGTCAGTGGCCCAAGCAGAAGTCGAAGAAATCGATGCCCTCAACATCTACCACGCGGGTCTTCTGGCGATGAAGCGCGCCGTCGATGGATTGAGCTTGCATCCGGACTTCATCCTCGTGGACGCCCGGACAATTCCCCATTGCCCCTTTCCTCAACGAGGGATAATTCACGGTGACGCCCTCTCGGCAAGTATCGCCGCCGCTTCACTCATAGCAAAGACGACGCGCGACGCTCATATGATTGAGCTGGACCGCCTGTTCTCCGGATACGGGTTTGCGTCTCACAAGGGCTATCCAACATTGGAGCACCTCAATCAGCTGAGGAAATTGGGGGCGCTTCCAGTACATCGCCGAAGCTTCGCACCTGTCCGCGAGGTACTTGGGCTGGATCCGGTGCAGCCAAGCCTCTTTAACGCCGGCGAGTAGCCCGGGGGAATTCCTATGCCGGGGGTCATCAGACCCCCGGTTCTCGGTCGAAGAGGCACGACCTGGTGCCGGTCTGGTGACCAAGTTTCCTTCGTGTTTTGTGTGCGAGGTGCTAAATTCTTCGACATACGTGGGGAGACCAAATGAAAATACGTCGAATTCCAATGATATGCGCAGCCGCGCTGTTAATTGCCCTACACTTCACCGTCAGCGCCGAAAGGCTGCAATATCCTAAAACCCGGAAGATCGACCACACCGACACATACTTCGGGACCGTGGTGCCCGATCCCTACCGGTGGCTCGAAGATGATAACTCCGCCGAGACCGCACAATGGGTTCAAGAAGAAAACAAGCTGACATTCGGCTACTTGGAGAAGATCCCCTTTCGTGCGAAGGTCAAAGAGCGACTGGAGAAGTTGTACAACTATCCCAAATACAGCGCCCCGTTCCGACGCGGCGAGTACTTCTTCTTTTCCAAAAATGACGGTCTGCAAAACCAAAGCGTGCTCTACATCCAGAGAGGGCTCGAAGGCAAACCGGAAGTCTTCATCGATCCCAATAAGTTCTCCGAAGATGGAACCGCGCGCCTGAGCGCCTTCGGCCTCTCAAAAGACGGGAAATACGCCTCCTACGGGATCTCCCGGAGCGGCTCGGACTGGCAGGAGTTCTACGTGATGGAAGTCGCCTCGCAGAAGAAGCTGCCCGACCATTTGAACTGGATCAAGTTTTCGGGAATGGCTTGGCAGGGCAACGGTTTCTATTACAGCAGGTTCCCTGAACCTGTGAAGGGTAGTGAACTCTCTTCCAAGAACGAAAACATGATGGTCTTCTATCACAAGATCGGATCGCCTCAATCTCTGGACGAGCTGGTGTATGAAGACAAGGCAAACCCTCAGAGGTTGCACTCAGCCGAAACGACGGAGGATGAGCGCTATGTTTTTCTTTCCGTTGCTGACCCGAGCAAGGGAAAGAGGGGGAATGCGCTCTACTTTCGTGATGCCTCCAAGGGGGAGAAAGGCTTCCATCCGGTGGTCGCGGATATTGGTGACGACGATTTCGGTGCGGTGGACAACATCGGCGACAAGTTCCTCGTCCAGACCAACCGGAACGCTCCCAAAGGGAGAGTGTTTCTGTTCGACCCAGCGAATCCTGAAGAGAAGAATTGGAAAGACGTGTTGCCCGAAAAGTCGGAGCCGCTGGAGGGTGTATCCTCGGCCGGCGGCAAGCTCTTTGCGACTTACATGAAGGACGTCACGACCCGCTCCTATGTCTACGCCCCCGATGGCAAGCTTGAAAATGAGATCTCCCTACCTGGATTGGGCGCCGCGGGCGGGTTCCGGGGGGAGAAGAAGGACGAATTCGTTTTCTACACATTTACATCCTTCGACATTCCCCCAACCATATTTCGCTACGACATCGCGACTCGAAAGACATCCGTTTTTCGTGCGCCTGAAATCCCGAACTATAACGCCGCAGACTATGAGACCAGGCAGGTTTTCTACAACAGTAAAGACGGCACGCGGGTACCGATGTTTGTGGTTTATAAGAAGGGGTTGAGACTCGACGGCAGCAATCCAACCCTTCTCTATGGGTACGGAGGGTTTAACATTTCGACAGCGCCATCGTTCAGTCCGCTGCGGCTTGCGCTGCTTGAACAGGGCTTTGTATATGCCTCCGCAAACACGCGGGGCGGCGGGGAATACGGGGAAAAATGGCACCTCGCGGGCACCAAGCTCAACAAACAAAATGTATTCGATGACTTCATCGCGGCGGCCGAATATCTGATCGCCAACAAATACACATCACCGGGGAAATTGGCCATTCAGGGAGCATCGAACGGCGGCCTGCTGATAGGCGCTGTCATCAATCAGCGGCCCGACCTGTTCAGGGTGGCTGTTCCTCAGGTTGGTGTTATGGACATGCTGCGCTTCCACAAATTCACGATCGGCTCTGCCTGGATTTCCGATTATGGGTCCAGCGACAATGAGGCGGAATTCAAGGCAATTTATCGCTACTCGCCGCTGCACAACATCAAGGAAGGTGCGAAATATCCGGCCACGCTCGTCACTACTGCCGACCACGACGACCGCGTCGTACCTGCCCACTCATTCAAATATGCCGCGACACTCCAGGAGAAGGCAGGGGGCGGAAGTAATCCCCTATTGATCCGGATCGAGACCAAGTCCGGGCATGGCGCCAGCAGCACCACCAAGGCGATCGAGACAACGGCGGATGTCTATTCCTTTATTTTCTATAATCTCGGCATCACACCGAAGTACCAATGAGTAAGGGTAGCACTTTGGCGCGAGTGCCCGCCGCCGCGCCCCTTCGGGCTGCAGACCTGGGGGCCAGCAGCAAAGTGTAAACGTCATTCATTGACGGGCCCCCAAGAATGGATCCACCATGATTGAGACCATCCGCAATGCTGTTTCCGACAGCGTGGAGCTGAAGAAATCCTTTTTTGTCGCCAATGAACACTGCATATCGCTGGTAGCTCGGGAGATCTGTGCCGCCTTTGAGCGCGGATCAAAGATCTTGCTCTACGGCAATGGAGGAAGTGCCGCGGATGCCCAGCACATCGCGGCCGAATGGGTCGGCAGGTTTCAGTGCGAGCGACGCCCCCTGCCGGCGATTGCCCTGACCACCAATACCTCGATTCTCACGTGCATTGGGAACGACTACGGCTACGAACAGATCTTTCTTCGACAAGTGCGGGCGTTTGGCCGCCCGAACGACATTGCGGTTGCGATCTCCACCAGCGGCAATTCCCCAAACGTCCTTGCCGCGACGGAGGCAGCCCGGGAAATCGGATTGGCCACAATCGGCCTCACCGGAGGCGACGGCGGGAAATTAGGCAGCATGGTTCAGTATCATTTAAACGTACCTCACAAGTCCACAGCCAGGGTGCAGGAAATACACATCATGATTTGCCACATCCTGTGCGAGCTGGTGGATGAGAATCTGAAAGGATCTTAGATTCCTTATGTCGAAGTACCCGGTTCGGCCCTTTGACCTGAACTGTGTCAGCACGTATGCACTCAAAGATCGTCACAGCAAGGTCGAAGTGAGCAGCTTCGGCCGCCCTCATGTCAAGGGAGACTCAGTGTCCGAGTTTTTAAATGGATTCCCCGCGATGTTGGGCGCGCAAAACTTGCGGGACTTGGCTCATGCAATCGTTCGGGCCCGCTCCGAGGGGAAGGCGATACTATGGGGTTTGGGCGGGCACGTAATCAAGACTGGCCTTTCACCTGTTATGATCGACTTGATGGATCGTGGCTTGGTCACGGGTGTGGCGCTGAACGGCTCCGGCATCATCCACGACTTTGAGATTGCACTTATCGGCTCGACCAGCGAGGATGTCGAAGCGCAATTGGAGACGGGGTCTTTCGGCATGGCCGAAGAGACGGGACGCGGGATCAACCAGGCGATCAGCGATGGCATCGCGGACGGATTGGGGATAGGGGAATCACTGGGGCGTCACCTGAGTTTTCTCAGGCCCCAGTTCGGAAAGTACAGCCTGCTCGTTCAGGCGTACGCACGCGGCATCCCGGTCACGGTGCACGTCACGTTGGGCGCCGACATCGTCCACAACCATCCCAGTGTTTCTCCCTCAGACATCGGGGAAGGCAGTCACCGGGATTTTCGCCTCTTCGCGAGGCTTGTCGCGGGACTGAACGGGGGTGGCGTATATCTCAACTGCGGATCTGCTGTCACATTGCCCGAGGTGTTCTTGAAGTGCGTCAGCCTGGTGCGGAACAGCGGCGTAGTGGTCGAGGACTTCACCACTGCCAACCTCGATTTTCTGCAGCATTACCGGCCGACCGAAAATGTGATCAAAAGGCCCGTGAAAAAGAGCGGGCGCGGCATCGCTCTCACCGGCCATCACGAGATCCTCATACCCCTGCTTGCAGCCTGGCTGGTTGAACTCTCTCCTCATACCAGAAGCGATGAATGATAAGCCTGCCGAGCCCCAGTTGAATCCGGAAGAGATACGAGAAGTCCGGAAAGGCGTGGAGGAGTTCAACTCGTGCAGGTTTTTCGAGTGCCACGAAACCCTCGAGGACGTGTGGCATGGAATCCGGGGTCCTGGCCGCGATTTTTTTCAGGGGATCATCCAGGTCTCGGTGGGTTTTTATCACCTGGGAAATGGAAACTTTATCGGTGCTCGGAGCCAGCTGGAGAAGGCCCTGGAGAAACTCGCGCCATACGGTGATCATTACCTGGGTATGGATCTCGCGCACCTTCGCGGTGAGATCCGCAGCTGGTTGGTCAGGATTCGCAGCGGCGAGGATTTGCGCAACACCCCGGCAGATCCTCCCAAACTCCACTTTGAACCGTGAATCATCTCGTGATTCGCATGCGCGGCCTACAGAGTGGCAAGCGGCGCTATGTCAATGTCGAGGGGGCAGGTGCCCGTTCTGTCAGCCAGGGAGTCTCTCAAATCAAACAGCTTGTTGACATTTTCGGATCTATGACAACATTTGTGTCAAACGGCTCGTGGTGAGAAAGGAGGCTGAATGAAGATTACAGGTGTACTTGTCATGCTGCTTGCGTCCCAGGTTGCCTGGGCCCAGAGCGCTGAGGACGAGATAAGAGTCAAGACGAAGAAATTCACGGAAGCGATCGTATCCAAGGATCTCTCCGTCCTTGATGACGTCTTCGAGAAGGATTCCGAGAACATCTATTACGACATCAATGAAGGGCCGCTCGCCGGATTTGACCGGCTGAAGAGGGTATGGACCGCCGCAGTTACAAATAACTCGATCACCCGATTCGAGCTGCACGATGATATGAGAATCGTTGTTTTTGGTGATCATGCCGCCCAGACGGCAACATGGAGTCAGACACAGGTAAACAGGGCCGGGCAGAGCCGCGACCTGAACGGCAGGGTAACAGTTCTGTGGCGTCAGCGTGACGGCGCCTGGAGAGTCTGGCATTATCACGCCTCGGTCACACCACCACGGGCGACACGGCAGCCTCCGCCTCGATGACAAACCGTTTGCGCTGTCCGGATGAGATCTAGAAGTCATCGCAAAGGCGCAGGAGCGCGAAGTGATGTGCTCAATCCAAGCGGTTTGGAGACTGGTTTTTTCGTGAATTTCCCGGCGGGAGAAAGTATCCTCTGCTAGATGCCGACAGAAAACAACACGGCAAGCCAGATGATAGCCCACTACCGGATCATAGAGAAGCTGGGCTCCGGCGGCATGGGAATCGTCTACAGAGCGGAAGACACCAAACTTGGGCGGAGTGTCGCGCTAAAGATACTCCCGGACGAGCTGGCGAAGAACCCCCTGAGTCTTCAACGCTTTCAGCGCGAAGCGCGGGCGGCGTCCGCGCTTAACCATCCCAACATCTGTACGATCTACGAAATCAATGAATTTGAGGGGCAGCATTTCATCGCGATGGAATTGCTCGAGGGCCAGACACTGCGCGGACTCATGATAGGCAAGCCGCTGGCCGTGGAGCGGGTGGTCGGCATTGCGCTGCAGATTGCGGATGCACTCGAGGCTGCGCACTCCAAAGGCATCGTGCACCGCGACATCAAACCCGCCAATATCTTCGTGACTCAGCGAGGGCAAGTGAAGGTGCTCGATTTCGGACTTGCGAAGCTGACACCGGCATATCGGGAGTCCCTGGATTCCTCCAGCGGTTCAGGCGTCTGGATCAGCGAGACGGGTGAGGAATCCCTCACCGCTCCGTATTCGCCCATGGGCACGGTGCCTTACATGTCGCCGGAGCAGGCGAGAGGGGAGGATCTGGACGCGCGAACCGACCTGTTTTCATTCGGTTCGGTTCTGTACGAAATGGCCACAGGAACGACCGCTTTCCGCGGCAATACCCAGGCTCTCATCTTTCATGAAATCCTGAGCCAGTCACCCATTCAGCCGCTGAGGTTGAACCAGGAGCTTCCGCCCAGGCTGGACGAGATAATTCTCAAGCTGCTCGAGAAGGATCGCGAGCTGCGCTACCAGACCGCCTCCGATCTCCGCGCGGACTTGAAACGTCTCCGCCGGGATCTCGATTCCCAGCGTGGTATTTCCGTCAACTCTTACTCCGGCATCTCTCTTCCTCCGGAGCGGATCTTTATCGCGCAGAATCCAGTCCCACAGGGACAAACCGCTCGCGAAGGCAAGTTGGGGAGACTCGCCCGCTCGACACTTGCGGCCATCCGGAGACGAAAGATCGCGGCTTTGAGTACAGCAGTGCTGGTCACACTGGCGATAGTCTGGCTGTTCCTTTATCAGAGTTCCGCGTACTTCCCCTGCGTTGTATTCGGGGAGTTCGGCGGCGGCTCAGACTCCGTGAATGCCGGACTCGTGGGCTTTGCCCTCAAGAGGACGATTTCACAGTTTCAGGATGTGACCGTCGTGGATCAACAGGAGTTCGCGCACGTGCTGGCTATAGAGAAGAGCAGGCGCGATGCGGACCGAGCAAACCAGCATGGGACAGCGCTCCTTTTGCCCGCCGCCGGCTTCTGGCGGCGGGAGCCCACCCATCCTGCCCTCTTGGTCTCCGGGGAGGTGAGGGACTCGCTTGGAGTCCTCGAACTGGAGATCGACTTTGTGGACCGCGGCAAATCGGACACGGTTAACCTGCGCTTCCGCGGCGTGGATGACCTTATCAATAACGGCATCGATGCCGCCGTACTCAAGATCCTCGAGAGGTACGATCCTCACCTGGCGGATCGCGTGACCAGCCGGCAGCCTGATTACAGGCCGGCCGTGCAGCTGCTCTCGCGTCATTGGGATGCGCTCGGACATTACTGGCGCGGTGCTCAAGCATGGAAACGGCTGGATATGAATCTGGCCGAGCGGGAGCTTCGATCGGCCTTGGAGATCGACTCCACCCTCGCCCTTGCACACCTCATGCTGGGAGAGGTGCGGGTGTTCCAAAACCAATGGGACGCGGCTCAATCGGAGATTCTCGCCGCACGCAAGGAGGCGGGCGCGCTCACCGAAGTGGACCAGTTGCGGGTGGAAGCCTTCCTGGCCCGGGTTTTTGGAAAGCCCTTCGAGGAAAGGGTCAACCTGCAGAAGCTGATCGGCCTGCAGCCGCACCGCAAGGAATACAAATACGAACTCGCCGAATCATACTTCCACACCGCCGATGCGGATGAGGCGATCAGCAAATACCTGGACGCGCTCAAACTGGACGACCGTTACGCACAGGCTTACAACCACATTGGCCTCTGCTACGCATGGAGGGGTGACCATGCCCGGGCGATTGAAGCTCTGAAAAAATACCTCGAATTCGATCGTTCGCCCAATGCGTATGACAGCCTTGGCGATGCTTATATGATGGCAGGCGATTACCAGAAGGCTGCGGAGATGAAGGCCAGGTGCCTGCAGCAAGACCCGCAGATGTACTATGCGAGCCGCAGCCTCGTGTACATCGACGTACTCTCCGGCCGAAACAGGGCCGCAGAGGAGAGGCTCAAGGCCCTATTGCAGGCAACAGACGACAAGATTCAGAAGGCGCGCTTCTACGCGACCCTCGCATTCGTGTATTGGCGCGAAGGCAACATGGAAATGGCGGCCAGAATGTGCGAGCAGGGAATTCAGTTGATGCGTCCGGCTCAATATGATGCTCCCAACGACGAGCTGGTCTGGATGAACGGGGTTATAGAACTGGGCCGCAAGAACCTGCCGGGGGCCAGGCGCGTCCTTGCCCAGCTGCGGGAGATGCTGGATTCGAATTCGATCACCGCAACGAATTACAAGCCCGCCTACAAATATTGGCTCCACCTTCAGGCGCGCGTTCTGGCGGATGAGGGGCGAACGCAGGAAGCTGCGGCGGCCATCAACGATCTCAAGTGGGTGAAGTACAAGCTGGGTTACTGGAGCACGCCGTATGATTATGCCTTCTTCATGGATGCGATCGGCGAGATCCAGGAAGAGATGAAACAGATCCCGGATGCCGAGCAATCCTACAAGGAAGCCCTGGCCTACAATCCTCACTACAACCTGGCGCGGTTTCATCTTGCCCGCTTGCTGAAGTCCACCGGTGCCCTTACTGAGGCGCGCCGCGAGACGGAGGCGTTTCTGGCTGATTGGCCCGACGCCGATCCCCTCGTGGCGGAAGTCGTGAGTGCAAAAAAGCTTCTCAATGAGCTGCCCGAGCTCCGCACTCAATGATTCAAAAAAACCGCGACAGATCACACAAATTTCAAAAACGATCAGAAGATCATCTCGGGAAATTCGTACTACTAACCCGCAATTCCGTGTCCTCCTGGCAAGGAATTCCTTAGGCGAGAAAATGCATTCAGCAAGATCAGAGTTCACAGTTCGCGGTTCGCAGTTCGCAGAGGGCACTGATCGCCGGCAGACTGCAAACCACTGCGAACAGCAAACTGCGAACCTGAAATCAGTGCAGCGACTATAGGGGTCATTGCTGCCTCCTGCTTTTTGGTTGCGGCTTGGCTGCACCGGGTAATTCGTGGCAGATTGTGATGGTTGGCTACTGAAGAATCCGTTCGATGTTCTGCAGCTCCTCGTCGGAGAACTTGAGATTGTCCAGGGTTCCGACTACTTCTTCGATCTGAGTCACGCGGCTGGCGCCGGTGAGTGCGGAGGTCATCCCCGGGTGACGAAGGATCCAGGCAACTGCCATCTGAGCGAGAGACTGCCCGCGTCCTCGCGCGATTTCGCCAAGTTTGCGGGCCTTGGCCACTTTCTCCTCCGTCACCTGTTCCCGTCTCAGAAAACCATGGGGCTTCGCAGCACGAGAGTCTTCGGGAATGCCCTGGAGATATCTGTCCGTGAGGAGGCCCTGCGCGAGCGGAGAGAATGCAATGCAGCCGATTCCCTCATCCTTCAGCAAGTCGAGAAGACCGTCCTCGATCCATCGGTTGAACATGCTGTAGGAAGGCTGGTGGATCAGGCAGGGAGTCCCCAGGCCTCGAAGCAAGGCGACTGCGCGTCGGGCGAGCTCCGGTCTGTAGTTAGAGAGGCCCGCATATAGGGCCTTCCCGCTGCGTATGATGTGGTCGAGTGTTCCCATCGTCTCCTCGAGCGGTGTTTCGGGATCGGGGCGGTGGTGATAGAAGATGTCCACGTACTCCAGCCCCATCCTGTGCAGACTCTGATCCAGGCTCGCGACGAGAAACTTGCGCGAGCCCCAGTCTCCATAAGGGCCCGGCCACATCGTATAGCCGGCTTTTGTCGAGATTACGAGCTCGTCGCGATAACCGGAAAGATCCCTTCGCAAAATCTGTCCGAAGGTCTCCTCGGCCGAGCCCGGCGGAGGGCCATAGTTGTTTGCGAGATCGAAATGCGTAATGCCGAGATCAAATGCCCGCCTTGCTATCTGCCGGGAGTTTTCAAGAGTATCCACCCCGCCGAAGTTGTGCCAAAGCCCCAGTGAGATTGCCGGGAGCATCAATCCGCTGCGGCCGCAACGGTTGTACCGCATCTTGTCGTAGCGAGTGCCTGAGGCAGTGTGAGCCATTCTTGTGACCTCCATTAGGCGGATTCATTACTGCGATGTCTATGGGCTCGCGCAGAAATAAAATCACATTCCGGCACAGTGAGGAATCATGTGCGGGGAGTCATCAGCCCCCCCCC
>DASQID010000069.1:0-14116 GCA_035631775.1 Acidobacteriota bacterium | reverse complement strand
GATATACACCGATATCGCCTGCGTCGCGGCGCCTCGCATCTGCCCGCCCCAGGAGCGCCGCAGGCGCGACGGTGCTCGCGCCAAAATGTGAATTTATTCTTGCGCCAGCCCTTAGGGCTCGCCCCCATCTCGTTTCCCTCGTCCGAAGTGTGTCATATAATTTCAACGGAAGAACCCCATGATCGATAAACTGAGCGCCCTCGAACAAAAATTCGAAGAGTTGAATGCCCTGCTTGCGGATCCGGCGATCTTCGCAAATCCGGCGGCCTATCAGAAGCATGCCAAGGCCCACCGCGACATCAGCGACATCGTGGAGAAGTACCGCGAATACAAGGAAATCCTGCGCGGGATCGAGGAGACCCGGTCCTTGAGCCAATCCGAAAGCGATCCCGAAATGCGCAAATTGGCCGAGGAAGAGCTGCAGGCGCTGGAGGAGCGCGAACAGGCCTGCAAGAAGGAACTTCAGTACCTGTTGATGCCGAAGGATCCCAACGATGAGAAGAACGTCCTGCTCGAAATCCGCGCCGGCACCGGCGGCGACGAAGCGACCCTGTTCGCCGCGGAACTCTTCCGCATGTATAGCAGGCATGCGGAGAGGGAAGGCTGGCGCGTGGAGATTATGGAGGAGCACGAGTCCGAGGTCGGCGGCTACAAGGAAATCATCGCCATGATCGAGGGAGAGCGGGTTTACAGCAAGCTGAAGTATGAGAGCGGCGTTCATCGCGTACAGCGTGTGCCGGCGACGGAAGCCAGCGGCCGCATTCACACCTCGGCGGTCACCGTTGCGGTGCTTCCGGAGGCCGACGAGGTGGAGGTGGTTGTAGATCCCAAGGACATCCGCATCGATACATTCTGTTCCTCCGGGCCGGGTGGGCAGTCAGTCAACACGACCTATTCTGCGGTCCGAATCACGCACATTCCCTCGGGCCTTGTGGTCTCGTGCCAGGATGAGAAGTCGCAGATCAAGAACAGGGCAAAGGCGATGCGGGTCCTGCGCTCGAGACTTTACGATCTGGCCCTTCAGGAGCAGCAGAAATCCATCGCGGAAAACCGCCGCAGCCAGGTAGGGACTGGGGATCGCAGCGAGAAAATCCGGACCTACAACTTTCCCCAGAATCGCGTCACCGACCATCGCATCGGACTGACCACGCACAATCTTCCTGAGATCATGGACGGCAATATCGGGCCGATCCTCGAGGCCCTAGGCACCCACTTCCAGGCGGAAAAACTGAAAGAAGCCGTCTCCAACTGAACAGAGCTATCTTCGTGTCCTTGCGGCAGCATTCTTTTGAAAGAGAACTGCCAAGGCCGCAAGGCACCAGAAAAAAACACCTGATGGACACGATCGGGGCTGCACGGACATGGGCGATTCATGTGCTGGAGCAGGCCGGGGTCGAGCCGGCGACGCTCACGGCAGATCTTCTTCTCGCCTTTGTCCTTGGCTGGGACAGGGTCCAAGTGCTGACCCGGGCGGAAACCCAGCTGCAACCCGAGTCCCACGCGCGGTTCACCGAACTGATCGCGCGCCGCTCGAAGGGAGAACCACTCCAGTATCTGACCGGAGAACAGGAGTTCTACGGCCTGAAATTTCGAGTCACTCCTGAGGTGCTGATCCCCCGTCCGGAGACCGAGATCCTGGTTGAGAAGGCGATCGACCTGGCTGGGGAGGTCCGGGGGCGGCCCGTCCGATTCGTCGATGTGGGAACCGGCTCAGGCTGCATTTCGGTTGCCGTTGCCCAGGCACTTCCCGGCTCCCTCTCTTGCGCCATCGATATTTCAATGCCGGCGCTCACGATTGCGCGTGAGAATGCGCAGCGTCATGGCGTCTTGGGCCGGATTCAGTTCCTCTGCTGCGACCTCTTGGGGGGTGTTGCGTCGGAGCCATCTTTCGATATGATCCTCAGCAATCCCCCATACGTTGCCGACACGGAGTACAATAGCCTCCCTGTCATGGTGCGAGACCACGAACCGCATCCCGCTCTGTTCGCCGGGAGGCGCGGAACAGATGTACAACGCAGGCTGATACCACAAGTCGGGTCGCGGCTTCACGCAGGAGGCTATCTGTTGATGGAAATCGGCCTGGGACAGCCAGACACCGTGACACAATTGATACGGCAGGGGGGACTTTCTCTGGAAGGCATCCTTGACGATCTTCAGGGAATTCCGCGCTGTGTCGTGGCGCGTAAGATCGGGTGACCTTGTGAATTCGCCTGAGACTCCGGCGGCGCTGCTTTCGCGCGAGGGATTGAATGGATAAGATTCGTATTACAGGTGGTGTTCCGTTGTCGGGGCGGGTGGATATAAGCGGTGCCAAGAATGCCGCTTTACCCGCAATGGCTGCGTCGCTCCTCACCAGCGATACGATATCGCTGGAAAACCTCCCCTATGTCCGAGACATCCTGACGACCCGAAAGCTGCTGACCGAGATGGGAGTTGAGGCGCAGGTTCGCGAGGATGGCACCGCGACGCTCAGGGCAGCGACGGTCAGCCATCCTGAGGCCCCATACGAACTTGTCAAGACAATGCGGGCGTCGATCCTGGTCCTAGGGCCTCTCATGGGCAGATTCGGGCGGGCGAGGGTATCGCTGCCCGGCGGCTGCGCTATAGGGGCGCGTCCCGTGAATCTTCACCTCATGGGACTGGAAAAAATGGGTGCGAAGTGCGATGTCGTGCACGGCTATGTGGAAGCCAGTGCTGAAGCGGGCCTGTCCGGCTCCTACATCAGCATGGACACCGTCACCGTGACAGGCACCGAGAACCTCATGATGGCGGCCTGCCTCGCCCAGGGGGAGACCGTCCTCGACAATGCCGCCTGCGAACCGGAGGTCGGAGACTTGGCGGACCTCTTGAGAGCCATGGGGGCGAATATCGAGGGCGACGGCACGCGGACGATTCGCATGCAGGGAGTCTCGCGACTCGGCGGCTGCCGCCACCGCATCATTCCCGACCGAATAGAAACCGGCACCTTCGCCGTCGCCGCCGCAATCACTCACGGCGACGTCGAGATTGCTGGCTGCCGCCCGAGAGATCTGGCTGCAGTGTTGACGCAGTTGGAACGTGTGGGCGCAGCGGTCGAACTCGGCGAGGAACGGATCCATGTGCTGGGGCCGCGGACGATTATCTCGCGCGATGTGACTACGAATCCGTTTCCAGGATTCCCAACCGACATGCAAGCGCAATATATGGCCCTCATGACCCAGGGTGACGGCACGGCGGCAATTACTGAGACGATATTCGAGAACCGGTTTATGCATGCGTTGGAGTTGATTCGCATGGGAGCGGATATCAGCATTGATGGCAGGACAGCGCTGGTCAAAGGCGGTCGTGCCCTGACCGGAGCGAAGGTCCTGGCATCGGATCTGCGCGCCAGCGCATCCCTGATCCTGGCAGGGCTCGTCGCCGGCGGAGAGACCGTAATCGACAGAGTCTATCATCTGGATCGCGGTTACTATCGCATCGAGCAAAAGCTGGCCGGGCTCGGTGCCAGGATCGAGCGCGTTAGCTGACATGCTTCCATTCGCATTCAAGAAGCTGGTTTATTACGGTTACAAGAAAGGGATGATGAAGATGTTCGGTTGTATCTTCTGCCAGATTACTGCCGGGGAGAAACCAGCGACGATTCTCTACGAGGATGAGCAGTGCGTTGCCTTCCAGGACATTCATCCCAAGGCTCCTGTCCATGTACTTGTGGTTCCTCGCAAACACGTGCCGTCGTTGAACGACAATCTTGACGAAGACGAAGCCCTCCTTGGGCACCTGGTGGCCGTTGCTGCCCGAATGGCGAAAGGGAAGGGGATTGACGGAGCGGGCTACCGGATCGTGATCAATACCAATGCGGAAGCCGGTCAGACCGTTTTTCACCTGCACCTGCACGTCATGGGCGGCAGGATCATGCGCTGGCCCCCCGGCTAGGCTCCTGTGCGGTGGTGAGCTGTAGAGGTGTCGAAACCATGTCACAAGCCAGATTCTCAACCAGGATTGAGGTAAACCATGCCTGCTGAAGAAAGACCCGTGCAGATCATTGCCGATAACACCCTCACGTCGCCGAGGGTCTATGCCAACTACGTGCAGGTGAGCATTTCGCCCATCGACTGCACGCTCACCTTCTGTGACGTGATCGGCCCTCAGAACGAGGAAGAAGCCTTGAAGATGCAGAAGACCGGCTGCCTGCCTGCGCCTGTGAAGGTTGTCCTGGTAATTCCAACCCAGATCGTGGAAGGCCTGATAGCGGCGCTTCAGGCTCAACGAGACAAGCAGGCCGGCGCAGGGAAGCCCTCCAGCACGACTGTTCAATAATCGATTTGGCAGCAACCAACTCCGCAGGAAAGCCGGCGGTTGCTGTGTCGTTCGGATTGGCGTCCGAAAAACCACTGCGGAGCTGACAAAAAACCTCTGTGGAGCCGGTCATCAGACCGGCGCGCGTGGCAGCCGGCGGCTGCGTCCGGGGGGCTGAGGACCCCCGCGCAAAAATGTAGAAACTCCAGTCGGGGGGCTGAGGACCCCCGCATATGGATGCAGGGAGCCGATCATGCCCGAATCATTCAAACGCGTCGCCATGTATCTCCAGGACAAGCACCCCCTGGCGGAAGCTATCGAGTATGTCCGATATGCTGAATCGCGCGGCTTCGAGGCGGTCTGGCAGGCCGAGTCGCGCCTGGTGCGGGATGCTATTGTGCCCATGGCGGCGTATGCGGCCACTACAAAGCGGATCAAGGTCGGCTCAGGCGTGATCAACAACTGGACGCGCAACGCAGCCTTAATCGCGTCCACTTTCTCGACTCTGGACGACCTCGCGCCCGGGCGGATCATGTGCGGGTTGGGCGCATGGTGGGAACCGCTGGCGAGCAAGGTCGGCGTCCAGCGACGCAAACCGGTGCAGGCGATGCGCGAGACCATCGAAGTTGTCCGCCGTTTGCTCAGAATGGAGAAGGTCACCTACAAAGGTGAATTTGTCAAAGTCGAAGACATCGAGATTGATATCGTACACGGCGACCGCTCTCCCAAGGATGTGCCGCTTTACATCGGCGCCACGGGAATGGTGATGATGGAGCTGGCCGGCGAAATCGCCGATGGGGTGCTGCTGAATTACCTGGTGTCGCCCGGGTACAATCACCAGGCAGTGGAGCATATCGAGGCCGGCGCGCGGCGGTCGCGGCGCAGTATCGACGCTGTCGACCGGCCACAATTGATCGTCTGCTCGCTTGATAAAGATCGGGCGAAGGCGCTGGACAATGCGCGCGAGTTGGTCACCCAATATCTGGGACAGCAGCCGCACATCATGAAGGCGAGTGGAGTCAGCCAGAGCCTGCTCGATGAGATCGGGCGGGTCCTGACGTGGCCAGCGGAAGAACACCAGATTAGGAAGGCGATGCGGTTGGTCCCCGACGACGTGGTCCAGCTCATTACGGCATCCGGCACCCCCGAGGAGTGTCGTGCAAAAGTGCAGGAATACGTCGCTGCGGGCTGCACATGCCCAGTCCTCTACCCTCTCGGCAACGACGTCCGCTCGATGATCGACGCCTTCTCGGGGTCGCACCCGGGCAAGTAGCTTGTCTGCAACAGATAAGCTCAAAACTAGTCCCACGCGCGTTTGCACGCCGCTTGCGCCGAGATCACAGCAGCGTCCTAGGGCGGCGTTTTTCTGCGTCCCACAAAACACGTGGCGCTGACCTCTGGTCGCGGACGACTCTTACTCAGCGGGTGAGTTCCCGGGCGAGGTGGCGATGGCGCCGCTGCGCTTCCTCGAGGTCAAGAGTCTGCAGATGCCCGTCCTGCACGGCGATGCGCCCATTGACGACCAACGTCCACACCTTTACAGGTTGGCAGAACACCAAGGCCGCGACGGGATCCCAGTTTCCGCTGAATCCTATCTCACCTGAATCAAAGATCGCCAGATCGGCTGCTTTGCCCGCTTCAATTGTGCCGATGTCGTTTCGTCCCAGGCACTCGGCTCCTCCAACCGTTCCCAGCTGCAGTGCCTGCATTGCCGAGATTGCCTTTGCGCCGTGCCTTACACGTGTGAGGAGCATGGCCTGACGTGCTTCGCTCAGCATGTGCGACGAATCATTGGAAGCACTGCCGTCCACCCCGAGCCCCACATGTACGCCGGCGCGCAACAGGTCGTCAATGCGGGCAAAACCGGAGCCCAACCGCATGTTCGACGACGGACAGTGAGCGACGCCAAGGTGGGCCCGGCCCAGTCTCGCGACCTCGTCATCTTTGAAATGAATCCCGTGTGCCAGCCAGACATCGTCGGCCATCCAACCGCACTCCTCCAGGTAGTCCACGGGACGACGTCCGAAGACCTGGAGGCAGAAATCCTCCTCATCCACTGTCTCTGCCAGATGGGTGTGCAGCCGGACCCCGTGACGCCGCGCCAGGACTGCTGTTTCCTTCATCAGCTTCGGCGTCACAGAAAAAGGCGAGCAGGGCGCCAGTGCAATACGCACCATCGCGCCGGGCCGCGGATCATGGAACTGCCCAATGATCCTCTCACAGTCGGCCAGGATATCATCTTCGTCCTGCACGACCGAGTCCGGTGGGAGTCCGCCGTCCTTTTCACTCAGGCTCATGCTGCCGCGCGTGGGATGAAAGCGGATGCCGATCTGTCGTGCGGCCTCGATCTGCGCATCGAGTATCCTTCCCGTGCCCCTGGGGAAGAGGTATTGATGGTCGGTTGTCGTCGTGCAGCCTGAAAGCATCAGCTCGGCCATACCGACAAGCGCGGCGTAGTAGAAGCCTTCGTCGCCGATCCGTGCCCAAATCGGGTACAGCCTCCTCAGCCAGTCGAATAGTTCCACGTCCTGCACGGACGGCACCGCACGCGTCAGCGTCTGGTAGAGGTGATGGTGAGTGTTCACCATGCCCGGCAGCACCACCTTGCCGCTCGCGTCAATGACGTTCGCATCCGGAAAAAACGGGGCAGGTTCACGGCCAACCGCTTCAATCGTTGTTCCGTTGATGACCACATAACCGCCGTCCAGGCGAGGCTCGGCTGGAACCATGGTGACAACCGCTTCCGCATTCTTAATTACGGTCTTCATGGGCAATCCAAGATTTGCCTGCTGACACGAGTTCTACGAAGTAATTTATGGGCTCGGGCGTTCGTCTAATTCACGAAACCTGTACAAGTTCAGAGACCTTGGATTCTGGCCCAGAGCTTTTCGCCAGCCTTGCGAGCGTGTTCGTAGACATTTGCCGAATCTGCTGCCGGCTGCCTATTTGTTACGACAAAATTGCCGTCAACCATGACGCTTTCAACGTGGGCCGAAGTCATCCCGAAAATGAGGTGCCATGGTAGATTCCCGGGTGTCAGCAGAGTGGGAGGCTGGTAGCTCAACACAACGAGATCAGCCGCGGATCCGGGGGCAAGACTGGAGAGATCGGCGCCGAAGTCCTGCGACGCCCGCCGCTGGTTGTTGGCGAGGACCTGCAGCCACTGATCCGCCTCGAAACCTGACCCGGCGTCCCTTCCCTTGTAGAATGCGAAGTCTGCTTCTGCAAACAGATCCGCGCCGAGCCCGTCTGTTCCCATTAACAGTCGCTCCCCAAAATCGGCAACCGGCGCGTAGCCGACCCGGTTATTCATGTTCGATCGCGGATTGTGAGCAAACCACGCGCCTGCGGCGCGTCCGATGTCGATCGCAGGTTTCTGCAAATGGGTGCCGTGAGCGATTATTGCGTGCTCGTTCAATGCCTCAGCGCGTGACAGGCGTTCCATGATTCCCATGCCGTATTTCGAACGCGCATCCTCCTCGTCACAGGGGTCCTCGGCGGCATGAATGTGGATACCGCTTCCGTAGGTCCGCATGAGTTCGACACACGCTTCCAGAGCGCCGGCCGACATCGTGAAAGATGCGTGCGCTCCGACCAGGGCACGAAACCGCGCTGTACCGGGCCCGCTGTGCACCCACTCGAGAAAGGCACGATTCTCCTCGATCCCGTCATCTCTCTGTTTCCGGCCTCCGCGATCCGTCACTTCGTAGCAGAGAACTGCGCGAAGGCCTGCCCTTTCTATGGCCTCGCGGACGATTTGCAGCGATCCTCGTATGCAATAAGGAGATGCATGGTGATCGTACAGGCAGGTCGTTCCCGCTTGTGCCGCCTCCAGCGCGCCGGCAAGGGCGCTCCAGTATATGGTTTCCTCATCGAGCGCGCGGTCGAGACGCCACCAGACGAATTCCAGGATCTCGTTGAAATTGCCCGGGGCTCGCCGCGGCCCCGGCATTCCGCGCGCGAGGGTCGAATAGAGATGCGTGTGCGCGCAGACCATCCCCGGCATGATGAACCTGCCGCCGAGATTGAGGACCTCATCGGAGTTCTGCGGGGCCAGTTGTGTTTCTCGTCCGGCGATGCGTCCGTCTTCGATGCGAAGATCGGCGCGTTGAACGGATGGAGGATCAAGAGTGATGATCGTTGCGTCTCTGAGCAAGTATGCCATGATCAGGAAAGGACGCGATTCACGTGTTGCCCCAAAACCTCTAATCCCGAACGGATCCGATATTCGCCAACTTTGACAATTCACTCACATCCGGCCTGACCCGCAGAGGTTCCTGGAGCAGGGCCCGTGCGGCGGTGATGTCTTTGAGGCCGCTGCCTGTCAGCATTAGCAGTACCCGCTCCCGGGAACTGACCCTGCCGTCCTTGCTCATCCTGACGAATCCGGCAAATGCCGCGGCCGCCGCGGGTTCCACGAAGACACCGGCATCGCGTGCCAGACGGCCGATGGCTGTCACGATCTCGGCGTCGCTTACCTTGATCCCGGATCCGCCGGACTCGCGGATGGCACGCACGGCTTTGGTCGCATCCCGAGGCTTTCCAACGCAGATGCTGTCGGCGATCGTCTGTGCCGGCCCAGCGCGCGCAATCCCGTCGCCGCTCACGGCATCGACAATTGCAGCGGCGCCCTGTGCCTGAACCCCAATCAACTGGGGGCGACGCTCCACCATTCCAAGACGGAGCAGGTCGCTGAAGCCCTTCCACAACGCCCCGATTATGCAGCCGTCGCCCATGGACACAAAGACCTTGTCCGGGAGATCCCAATTCAACTGCTCGGCGATCTCGAGTGCTGCGGTTTTCTTGCCCTCCGTCATATACGGGTTGTAACCGGTGCTGCGTTGGTACCAGCCGTAACGCCGCGCCGCCTCCAGACAGAGGTCGTATGCCTCATCGTAACTCCCCTCGACGAGTATCACCGTAGCTCCGTAGATTTGAAGCTGCGCGAGTTTTGCCGGAGGGGCACTCGCGGGGACGAAGATGACCGATTTTGCACCCAAGCTTGCGCACGTCCCCGCAAGCGCGACGCCCGCGTTGCCGGAGGAGGCGGTTGTGATAATCTCCGCGCCGGCATCTCTTGCCATTACGGCCGCGAGGGCGCTGGGACGGTCCTTGAATGAGGCTGTCGGATTGCGCCCGTCGTCCTTGATCATGAGCCGATTCACGGCGAATGCCTTCGCCAGCCTCGGACAGTCAAAGGTCGGGGTCCAGCCGACTGGAAGAGCAGGTAAAGGTGAGTCATTGCCTATCGGCAAGAGGGGCTTGTAGCGCCAAATCGTGAGGTCTTGGTTGGCTGCCAGGGAGTCGCGGTTCAGCTCTTTCCGAACTCGGCTATAGTCGTATATGACATCCAGATTCCCTCCGCAGCAGGGACACGCATAGGACACCGCGTCCGGCAGATGTTCACGGCAACACTCAACACACTGGAAACCCAGAATGTTCTTCACTGGAGGTCAATCTAGCACAGCGATAAGAGAAAGACTACGCAGACACTGCGGAATCTCTCTGTTTCGGAGTGATATTCCATGAAGTATGATTCCGCATAAATGCGCGGCCGGAAATCGCTGCTCCAGCAACTTGATGATCATCAACCCTACGACGAGCACGAGGCGCGGATGCTCGACCGACTGCGCCGGTTTGTCGGCGAGCATGAAGACTGTTTCGAACGCACCCTTACCCTGGGGCACGTGACCGGATCGGCTTGGGTTGTTGATCTTGACTGCGAGTATGTATTGCTAACCCATCATGTCAACCTCGACAAGTGGCTGCAATTGGGAGGGCACGCGGACGGCGAACCGGATATTGTCAAAGTCGCCTTGCGGGAAGCACAAGAAGAGTCGGGCCTGAAGGAAATCAGACTGCTGTCAAAGAAGATATTTGACGTGGACGTTCACGAAATCCCCGCCCGCGGCGGCCAACAGGCGCACTACCACTACGATATTCGATTCTTATTCGAAGCGGACCGCCATCAACCACTGCAGATCAGTGCAGAGTCCAAGGCTCTTGCGTGGGTGAAGATCGCAGAAGTGCAGAAACTGACTCAGGAAGAATCCGTCCTTCGCATGGCTGCAAAGACCCAACTGGTCTGGGGTGTCAGGTCTTAAAATATTCCTGCGGCGCCGGTATCAGATGGCGCTGACGCGGCCAGAGGCCGCGACCGGGGGGCCTGATGACCCCCCGCACATCAATGCGGGGGAGGCGTCAGTCTTGCTCATTGACGCCGGCGGGCGGCACCGCCTTCGCTCGGGGTGGCGGAGACATAGGGGATGTCCGCATCCCGCATCATCTTGTTAAGATTGGCCAGATCCTCGCTCACAAGCCTACGCACCTGTTCGCCTGCGTTTTTCACGAGTTCCGAAAGCGTCTTGATCTGCTCGAGCTGTGTCGCCGTAGGTGCGGCGCTATAGCCATCCAGGTCGGACATCACTCGCCCGATCCGCTGAGGCAAGGGGGAGGGGCGCTCAATCAGCGGAGGACCCGCGTTGCCGAGCGGCTGCGCTTCTGAAGGGAGGGTTCCAAACTGCGGGAAGATCTCATCCACCTTCTTAAGAAGTGCGTCTGCTGCCGTTCTGATCTCTTCGGGGATTCTGGGGCCGCCGGGGCGCTTCCATCCCTCAATGGCATTGTTCAGGTTAGTGCGCAGGGCGGTGATTGACCGTTGGGCCTGTGACGAACCGGCAGAGAGCTGCATCACCTGATTGAGAGCCTGGCGTCGCGCAGTGCGATCCGAATCCGATAGGGTCACGCGCGGATCTTCTTCGACCCGGATGACCTTGGATGTTTCCCACTTGCCCGGGGCTCCCTCTTCCCCGTCTCTTGCAGCGCCGGGGCCCGCACCAGCCGTGGTCACCGCAATCCTCACCGTATACTCTCCTGGATCGACCAACGGACCGCGTCCCATTCCGAAACGACCCGTCTGCTGCTCTGATTCCTGTGCCGCCTGCCTCGGCAAGGACTGCCGGAGATCCCAGGCTGCACGGTTTATTCCGGGCTTCGCGTCACAACGAGTGGTGGCCCCGAAGCCTCTCATGGCTGCCAGGGCTCCCACCTCGCCGGACGGCGCGGAAACCGCGGGGGCCGGCTCGCCGCAGGTGAGATCGCGCACCGACTTCCCACTCTTATCGAGGATGCTGATCCGAACGCGCTCCTTTTCATCGAGCTTGTTCTTCAGGTAAAAGTTGATGATCGCCCCGTAGGGCGGATTCGGAGCGATGAACTCCTTGTTGCCTGAGAACCAGCTGCGATTCCACATCCTCCAGGCAATGGGCGGGCGCACGTCGAAAAGAAACAGATCGGATGCGAGAATCTTCTCGCCGAGTTGTTGGAGCGGAGTGATGTCGTCCATGATCCAGATGGAGCGGCCGTGGGTGCCGATTATCAAATCGTTGTCGCGCGGATGAACCAGGATGTCGTCAATCCTTGCCGTGGGCAGATTCATTTTTAGGCGGGTCCAATTTGTTCCACTATCCCAGCTGGCGTAGACGCCGTACTCGGTACCGAGGAACAGTAAATCCGGATTCCGTACATCCTCGCGAACCACCCGCACAACGCCGTTATTTTGCGGCAATCCGCCGCCAATGTTTTTCCAAGTCTCGCCGTAGTCGGTAGTGGCGAAAACATAGATCCCGAATTCATTGCTGCGATGTCCGTCGAAGTTGACGTATGCAGTGCCCTCGGCATGACGTGAGGCAACAATTCTCCCGACGTAAATCCCTCTGGGAACGCCGGGGATCTTCTCGACGACGTTTTTCCAGGTGGCACCGCCGTCGCGGGTGACCTGGAGGTTTCCATCATCCGTACCCACCCAAAGGACTTGAGCGTTCAGTACAGACTCCGAAATCGTCGTGATGCAAGGCCATTGCTGTACGCCGTCGTTGCGGGAGAGGGTATCCTTGTCGGCCGCCTTTCCCATGATTGGCATCTTGCTGCGATCGGCGCCGGTGGTCAGGTCCGGACTGGCTTTCATCCAGTTGTCGCCGCGGTCGGTCGACTTGAACAAAAAATTCCCACCGTAATAAACTGTCCTCGGATCGTGAGAAGAGACCACGATTGGAGAATTCCACTGGAAGCGATAGCGAGCCTCGCCCTCTTTTTCCATGGGGCGGATGGACTTGGATTGGCCTGTCCTCATGTCGCGGCGGAGAACGTTTCCATCCTGGGATTCTGCGTAGACGACATCGGGATCGGTGGGATCTATCTGAGCATAGAATCCGTCGCCGCCGCCTACCGGCATCCAGTCGTCATTTGCGATCCCGCGCGAGGCAGTCGTTGCGCTCGGCCCGCACCAGGTATTGTTATCCTGGAGGCCGCCGCACACGTGATAGGGCTTCTGCATGTCGGCACCGATCTCATAGAACTGGCCGAGAGGGATCGTGTTGATGAAATCCCATGTCCGGCCGGCATCATACGTCTGGTGAATTCCGCCGTCCGTTCCGAAGATCATGTGATTGGAGTCGCCGGGGTCGATCCAGCCGGCGTGAAAGTCACTGTGAATCCGCTGGCCGCGGCTCGTGACGAATGTCTTGCCGCCATCCTCGGAATGGTACAGGGGCGCTCCCATGACCCATATGCGAAGGTCGTTGTTGGGATCGATAAGGACCTGACTGTAATAGGACGGTCGGGGGTTCGTGTCGCTCATCTTGGTCCAGGTCTCGCCCTTGTCTTCACTCCGGAATATGCCCCCCTTCGCATGTTCCACCAGGGCATAGACGATGCTCGGGTTTTTCCGATAGATAGCCAGCCCGATGCGGCCCGTATCGCCTCCCTGTTCATAGGGCATTCCTTTGGTCAGCTTCCTCCAGGTAATACCCCCGTCGGTGGTCTTGTAAATTGCGCTCCCCGGCCCGCCGCCGTTGTAGCCGAACACCGTGCGGCGGCGCTGAAAGGCTCCCGCATACAAGGTATCCGGACTCTCGGGATCAATCACGAGGTCGTTGACGCCGGTGTCCTCATCGATGAACAGAACCGAAGACCAGCTCTTCCCGCCGTCGACAGTCTTGTATACGCCACGCTCCTTGTTTGGTCCCCACAGGTGTCCGGCTGCGGCGACGTACACGATGCCGGGATTCCTAGGATGAACCACGACGCGGCCGATGTGGTGGGTGTCTTTCAGGCCCATGTGAGCCCAGGTCTTGCCGGCATCGACGGACTTGTATATTCCATTCCCCCAATCTGAACTCTGCCGGTTGTTGGATTCGCCCGTGCCCACCCAAAGGATGGAAGGATCTGATGGTGCCAGCGCAAGATCCCCGATGGTCGATACTGCCTCATTGTCGAAGATCGGTTCCCACGTGGTGCCGGCGTTCGTGGTCTTGAATATTCCGCCCGAGGCCGTTCCCACATACACGATGCTGGGCTTGCTTTCTACGACCGCGAAGTCATCGATGCGCCCTCCCATGACGGCAGGCCCGATCGACCGCCACGACAGATTCTCGAGTGCCGCGGCAAAATCCGGCGAGGCTGCCTGAGTCGACGACGAAACGGCAGCCACGGGCTGCACCTTCTTTTCGGTGTTTTTCTGTTTACCCTGGGCGACAGATCCTGTAGCCGCGCCCAAGAACGCGGCCAGCAGGAAACACGACAAGAAGCGGGATCCAAAGGGCAGGCGAACCATTGCGGCACCTCACTCTAAAGGTTGTGGGAGGTCAAAAGTGTGGCGCCGATTCTATCATGGGGCCAGTGTCTATCTTGGAGATTCTTAGCGGTCCTTGCGTCTTGGCGGTGAGCGTTTAAAGACTCACCACCAAGACGAAAAGAACGCTAAGGAACGCAAAAAGTTGTCGTCAGGGAGACGCAAACCGCAAACCGCGAACTTCAATGCCGGGTGCGCATCCACTTGCCC
>DASQID010000068.1:0-3488 GCA_035631775.1 Acidobacteriota bacterium | reverse complement strand
CCAGTGTTGTTATGCGGCCATAGAGAGGCGTGAATCGGCCACATTGACCAATGTGGCCGTGTCGAAGAATACGAACGTGACATCGCGCAGCGCTAAGAAAAGCATCGTCGATGAGAAGATCTCCCTGAACGTCAGCCGCCGCGTTGCAAGCCCAGCCTGCATGGCTGGTGTCCGGACCTCACGTCCGAATTTCAGGGCCCTATGAGGCCTCACAAAGTTGTAAAAGCAGCGAAGCAACTCGAGGTGATCTTCGAGGCGCTCCTTCCATCGCGCATGACAAATCGTCCGCCGCGATAGATACGCCGACCATTTCGCAGAAGGGGATAGATATCACTTCGAGACTTGATCGGCGCCCCGGAACGCAGGGCCGAGAGAGCAGTCCATTCGGCGTACGTTCGAAGAATGGTTGCACGCGGCTCCGTCATCGCATTCGTCCTGTCACATGGCCAAACTAATCGTTCCGGGGTTTCACATCGATGGCCATTGGCTTGTGGTACAACGCTGTGGTGGGCCTCTTGCCCGGGACCCACCGAGCTGCTTCCAGATTCACAACTTGCGCGTTATAACGTTTGTGGCTACACTACCATTTATGGTTCTTGAACTCAAATTGCGCAAGGTTGGCAATTCGGTGGGCCTGGTCCTCCCCAAGGAAGCACTCGCACGCCTGAATGCGGATGAGGGTGACGCCGTCTATCTCACCGAAACGACCGACGGCGGGTTTCGACTCACTGCCAACAATCCCGAGTTTGCCCGTAAAATGAAAGTGGCGGAAGGCCTCAGTCGTCGGTATCGCCATGCATTGAAGGAACTTGCGAAGTGAGAGAGCCGGTTTGGCTCGATCGCATGGATTGCCTCGCGATTCATGAAATGATGCTCGCCCAACATGGCGGACGGCCGGGCACCAGAGACGAGGGATTGCTCGAATCCGCGCTTTCCAAGCCCAGGAACCTCTTCGCTTATGGTTCCCCCACACTGCCGGAAATGGCCGCCAGCTATGCCGCCGGGATCATCAATAACCACCCCTTTTTCGACGGCAACAAGCGAACGGGATTCCTCGCGGCCGCGACCTTCTTCGAATTGAATGGATTGGTGCTCAACGCCACTGAAGAATCGGTTGTGGAAAAGACCCTGGCGCTTGCGGGCGGCCACCTGACAGAATCCGATTATGCCTCCTGGCTCAAGACGAGTTCGTCACGGCGTAGCGATTCTTAGCGCTCGACGACCATGGGAGCACTATGCTGCCTGACAAATCACGGTGGAAGAACCGTCAGCAGCTCGGCGGGTTAAAATCTGACGCGGCGAACATACGATCAGAGCCTGGCTATGGTGCCTTCCGAGATGTGGCTTTCATTGACTACCACGGACGAATCTTGAATACGTCGATGCCTACCTCCAGCGTGTGAAACGCACCCGCGAAGGCGAATGCCATGAGCGAGGTGCGACCCGTCAGGAAATGCTCCTGATAGGCGAGTCGGCTGAGGAAGACAAACACCGGCGGGTATATGACGAGGGCAGTGATGAGCCCGGGACAATAGACGCCATATGCCGCTGTCGCTCCCACATGGAACAGGATGTTGAAAAACATACCGGGTGCGAGGCCCAGGGAGAAGAACAGTATCACCGACCATTTTCGCGGATATCTGGAGATTAGGAGAGCGTACAAAACCGCCAAAGCGATCCCCACACTGTTGATCGTTAGAAAGTCGCGAGGCGTAAACGCCTGCGAGGCGTATCGCTGTGCCCATGATGGAAACTGCGGTGCCTCCTCGAGAATATGAAGCGCATATGCGATCGGAAATAGCCAGACGGCCTGGCGAAGGGTCAGACGATTGAGGAAGGTTGCGATTCCGTCGAAGTTCATAAGCCACCACTATATTTATGCCAGCGGGGCCTCGCGCTATTCCCGATCAACCGCAGGTCGCCGAACTTGGTCTACAAACAGAATCGCAAGAAGCGATGTGCCCACCATGCAAGTCCGCAGATCGCTCAGGCGACAGTTCGGCTGCCAGCCTCGATCCGCTTTGGTATGCTGGCGGCGCGATGCGGTTCCGAAACAGCTGCCCACCGGCGTGCCGCCGATCCCGAAGGCCGCCACTTTTCCCTTATCTTTATCTTTACAACGAGGCGATAGCCCAGCAGTAGCAGTACAGCCATTCCGTGCATTATCGGTTTTCGTGTGTCGGACTTGACCGGCCACTAATAATGTATGACGCCGAGAGAGAAACCGACCAGGATGCCTTTCACTGTCAAACGAGGATCTCCAGCGCCTCGTCTTCACGGGTCGACGCGGGATTCCGCCTGGAGTTCTCCCCCCATTGCTGCAGCAACTTGGCAATCAATCCCGTCCACCCGGTCTGATGACTTGCCCCCACGCCGGCACCATTGTCGCCGTGGAAATACTCATGAAACAGCAGGTAGTCGCGCCAATGAGGATCGCTCTGGAATTTTTCACACGTGCCGAAGACAGGCCTCCTGCCTGCGCTGTTCCTGAGAAACGTACCGGCGAGCCGCCGTGACAATTCCATCGAAACCTCCCACAGGTTCATCATCCGGCCGGAACCCGTCGGGCATTCGACCTTGAAATCGTTACCGAGATAATGATGGAACTTCTGAAGCGATTCGATCATGAGAAAGTTCACCGGCATCCATACGGGCCCGCGCCAGTTTGAGTTGCCGCCGAAAAGACCGCTGCCTGATTCCGCCGGCTCGTAATCCACGCGATGGGTCATGCCGTTGATCTGAAGAGTGTAAGGTTGATTTTGGTGATGCCGGGAGACTGCGCGAATACCGTGGGGCCCGAGAAACTCATCCTCACTCAGCATTCGTTTCAGAATGATTCGCAGTTGGTCCGGCGTCACGATCGACAGGATCCTCCTCTCGCAATTCCCCATTGCTCCGTTACACATGACGTTCTGGGAAGGATCTCTGCGATGTTTCAGGAACCAGCCCAGCCGCCGGGCAAAGCCGAGTAGGTCGGACAACGCAGCGGGACCACGCGCAGCGGCGGGTCGCACGCCAGAACCAACCATGGACGGGCTTCGATCACCGGTGAGTTTCCGTTTATATCGATGGCAGAAGCATTGTCGAGGGTTGTATCGAACACCCATCGCAGCATGACTTCGCAGCACGGACTTTGGAGCATGACAGCGCGGTTAATCAACGACCAGGTTGACAAGCGGAACCCCCATCGTGTGCAGATGACCAACCCCGTATTGATTCACCGAGCTTTCGTGCCGTCCTGGGACTTCAATCCGTCGCTGTATTTCAGAATCACGGTTCTCCCAACCTGGGCCGTGGGACATAGAAAATGCTGACGAATGCGATTTCGCCACAGAGAGGCGGAATGGGCTCGCATAAAGGCCCAGTCCGGCTACGACATCACGGATATTGCAGGCGTTCGTACCGTGGATAGAATCCGCATCGGGAACTGGGAGTTGCCGCGAATCCCTTGGCGTGCCCTCCGGGAACTCCGCATCGAGTGATCTGCA
>DASQID010000067.1:0-9550 GCA_035631775.1 Acidobacteriota bacterium | reverse complement strand
CACCTCTCTGATCTACAATCCCACTCCGCTGGATCAGCTCCGGCTTGTAGCCTCACTACGCGGCGACCACTACCAGGTACCCAACACTCCGGATCAGCAGGACGTCGGGATAAGGGACACGCAGGATGAGCGGGACGCTTTCGTGAATTTCTCCTGGGTGCGCACTCTGGGACATGACAGGATGTTGACCATTTCACCCTTTTACCACCGAAACCGTGCAAACTTTCGAGGAGGCCCCGGGGACACGCCTTTCGTTGCAGCAGACGACCGGACGTCCAGCTATGCCGGTGGTCAGGCTTCGCTATCCTGGGTCAGCAAAGTCCACAACCTGCGCGCCGGCGTCTCCGGGATCGCAGAGCGCGACAACCAGGAATTCGGTTTGCAGGCTGCGGATAGCTCCGGAACCACGCTCAATCAGCGGCAGAAAGTGCCCGGCAGTTTCGAAGCAGTGTTTTTCGAGGACCAATACAGGCTCACGCGTTGGTTGACGTTGAATGGGGGCCTCAGGCTCACTAACTTCTCAGGCCTCATCACCGAGAGAGCCGCAAGCCCGCGCGCCGGAGCGGCTCTACGCCTGCCGGGACTGAATTGGGTGTTGCGCGGCTTTTATGGCAGGTATTATCAACCCCCTCCTTTGTCTACGGTCGCCGGACCGCTGCTGGAGCTCGCGTTCGAACAAGGATTTGGCTTTCTGCCGTTGCACGGTGAAAGGGATGAACAGAAGGAAGTCGGGCTGACCGTCCCACTCAGAGGCTGGTCCTTCGATCTCACCCACTATCAGACGAATGCCCGCAATTTCTTCGATCACGAGGTGCTGGGCAATTCGAACATTTTTCTTCCTCTGACCATTGCGGGAGCGCGGTTGCGAGGCTGGGAGGCCACGCTTCAGTCGTCCCTGCTCCTTCGCAGAAGTCGCATCCACCTGGCATACTCGCGCCAGTTCGCGCAAGGCCAAGGCGCCGTCACTGGGGGTCTGACCGACTTCCATCCTGCCGAGCAGGGATTATTCTTCCTGGATCATGACCAGCGTTCCACCGTCGCCGCAGGAGGTGAGGTCGAACTTCCTTGGAAATGCTGGGCATCAGCCAACCTGTCCTATGGGTCAGGATTTCTGGACGGCGATGGGCCAGCCCATTTATCCAGCCACACCAGCGTCGATTTTTCGGTGGGCAAGTCATTCGGCGAGAGTCTGTCGCTACGGTTCAATGCGCTCAACCTGGCCAACAGCCGCTACTTGCTGGACAACAGCAATACCTTCGGCGGGACGCATTTCAACTACCCCCGTCAGATCTCCATAACCCTGCGTTATCGTTTCCACTACTGAATGCAGTGCTCGGGGATCGGGGCAGGGACCAGACGCAAAGATCTCACGACGACTGCGGCTGGATCTCGGGCTTCAGACAAGCCCACGGAAATGCAGGAGTCTTATCCAAGCGCCTGATAGTGTCGACAATGCGCTCCGGCCTGCCCCAGTCGCTCCAGACGACTCCGTCCAGTTCCATAACAGCAACGTGCTCCACAACGCGGGTCAGCAATCCCGAGGAGAAGTTCCGAACCGGCATGGAATGGTAGATTCCCTCCAGGATGGCTTTCTCCCTGGGCGTACCGATCGCAGCGCCCAGTTGTTCGAAAAGGCGCATCATTTCCGGAAAACACCTCCGACCCATGCTCCACAGAGTCTCTGCCTTGACGGCGAATATCAGCGTATTCCAAAGGCCGCCCGAAGACATGGCAGCCTGTGCCTGGACGGGCCCGGGCTTCTCGAGGAACCCTTGCACCCTCCTGATCCTGATGCCGGGGCAGCTCAACTCCTCTCCCGGTATGATCCAGCCATAGTCCGGCTCTGCACTCTCAGGAAACACACCGAGAAGCACAAGGTTCCCGGGATACAGCTTGGCGGCATGAACAGCGGCTGACACCACTTCCGCGAATCTGCTCTCAGGATAGATAAAGTGATCGGAAGGATGCACAACCACCGTAGCGTGGGGATCGCGCGCTCGTACATACGTCAGGGGAAGGAAGATCCCCGCGCCCGTGTCGCAGTTATTGGGTTGCAGGAGGACGGTTTCGAGCGTCCTGCCGGTAAATTGGTGACGGGCATCGCTCAGATGTGACTTCTTGATGACCGTAACCTGCCGGTCGCGCCTTGATAAGAGATCCGCTCGTGCCAGGGTATGCTGAAGCATGGATCGTGTTCCGACGAAAGCGCAATATTGCTTCGGCTTGTGCCTCTTCAGCCAGCGCATGATAAATGGCTTGATGCGTTCGCCTTCGCCGCCCGCAAGAATGATGGACCATGGGCCTCTGTCGCCTGGAGCACTCAGTGTACGCTGTCGGTCGAGGCTACGCCGGATTGCCCGACCGCGGGTCAGTAGAGTGTTCATATCCCCTCCCTTCAGCGAGGATAAGGAGCACGATTGTCAGATTGTTACTTGCTAAAACGCGACAGTAGCCGACTCTTTTAAATCATTTCCTGAGCATTTATCGTGCCAGTCCAGGTCGGCAGGGAAACGTATTCGTAATGGGTATTTGGGGAGTTTCGAAGGAACGAGTACTTTTTATTAGAGTGTTTTCGGGGAAAAAGTTCCTGGTTTTGGGAGGAGATTTGCTCGGCCTGCTCGAGTTAACTTCGCATTTCAAAAGACAAATCTACCACACATTTCACGAATTTCATGAAATGCCCCGACTCGAGTCACCGACCTCCGGTAGAGCTCCGACGGTGTCGTGCTGTGGATCTTCAGCGCTGGTTGGCCGGGAGGATCTTCTTTCTAAGTCGGATGAACTTCGGGGTGATTTCCACCAACTCGTCATCGTTGATGAACTCCAGAGCCTGCTCCAATGACAGCTCACGATAAGGAACAAGTCGGATAGCCTCGTCCGCGGTCGAGGCGCGCATGTTCGTGAGCTTTTTCTCCTTGATTGCGTTCACGTCAAGGTCGACATCCCGGGCGTTTTCTCCAATAATCATACCCTCGTAGACCTCAGTGCCTGGTCTGATGAACAGTTCTCCACGCTCCTGGAGGTTGTAGAGGGCATAGCTCGTTGCAGTCCCCGGCCGATCGGCAACTAGAGCACCCGTGAGCCGATTGGTGATTTCTCCCGACCACTCCCCCCAGCGCAGGAACAGCGTATTGAGCAAGCCCGTTCCCTTTGTGTCGGTCAGAAATTCGGAGCGAAAACCTATCAAGCCGCGTGAAGGCACCTCGAACTCCATACGGACTCGGCCTGCGCCATGGTTGATCATTTTGATCATCTGTCCTTTGCGTCGCCCGAGCGCTTCCGTTATGACCCCTATAAAGCCCTCAGGACAGTCGATTACCACCAGTTCGATCGGCTCCAGCCTGTTACCGTCCACCTGGCGAGTGATGACTTCGGGTTTAGAGACCTGCATTTCGTAACTCTCCCGTCGCATCATTTCGATAAGTATCGCCAGTTGAAGCTCTCCCCGGCCGGAAACCTTGAAACTGTCCGTCACGTCGGTTTCCTCGACCCGGATCGCAACATTGCCCAGGACCTCCTTTTCAAGACGCGCCCTCAGGTGCCTCGAGGTCACATATCTGCCGTCCTTTCCGGAAAGTGGTGATGTGTTCACGTGAAAGATCATGGAGATGGTGGGCTCATCCACGTTGATGGGCGGCAGGGCCACCGGATCCACCGCATCAGCCACTGTCTCGCCGATGTTAATCCCCTCGATGCCGGCGAGCGCAATGATCTCGCCTGCGCCGGCCTGCTCGACGGGTAACTGTTTTAGCCCGTCGTAAGTGAAAAGCCTGGTAATTTTGGTTTTTTCCAGAGACCCATCGAGTTTGCAGACTGAAACGTCGTCTCCCACCGCAACCCTGCCGGAGAATACCCTGCCGATTGCGATCCGTCCGACGTAGTCGCTATAGTCCAGGTTCGTGACCAGAATCTGGAGCCGGTCCACGAGAATCGGTTTGGGCGGCGGAATCGTTTTCAGAATCTGCTCAAAAAGAGGGCGAAGATCGCCGTCACCGTCTTGAAGGCTGCGCTTGGCAACGCCATCCCTGCTGACGGCGTACAGGATAGGAAAGCTTATCTGCTCCTCGGTAGCATCCAGATCTATGAACAAGTCATAGATTTCGTTGACAACCTCCTGCGGCCTCGCATCAGAACGATCGATCTTGTTCACAACAACGATCGCGGGGAGTTTCTGTTCGAGAGCTTTGCGCAAAACAAAGCGCGTTTGAGGAAGGGGACCCTCGGAGGCGTCCACAAGGAGCATTACGCCGTCGACCATTTTAAGAACGCGTTCCACTTCGCCGCCGAAGTCCGAATGCCCGGGAGTGTCGACGATGTTGATCTTGACCCCGCCAAAATGGATGGCGGTATTTTTCGCCATAATGGTAATTCCCCGCTCGCGCTCGAGGTCAAGACTGTCCATGACGCGTTCCACAACGCGCTCGTTTTCGCGAAATGTGCCGCTTTGCCTCAGCATGGCGTCTACCAGTGTCGTCTTGCCATGGTCGACGTGGGCTATGATAGCGATGTTGCGGATGTCTTCTCTGACACCGTTTGCTGACAAGGAGCCAATCCCTCCATTAAAAAAGCCACGAATCCTACGAATCGCTCGAACACGCAGTCGTGAGATTCGTAAAATTCGTGGCTACCTTATGATTCTATCTCAACCGTTGGTCAGTTCAAAGGGGTCAGGACAACCTTGCGGTATTGGATCGGTCCGTGATCCCCCTGCAGCATAATTGGGCCGGGTTCTCCCTCATTGGCGTCGAGGGCGCCGCCTGTGATCCCCGGAACTTCTGCATTGTCGATTACTTTGGTGCCGTTGAGAATCACGGTGACTCGATTGGCAATCAGCGTGATCTCATAACTCTGCCATTCGCCGGCAGGCTTGCTGACCATCGCGCTCGGAATGACGAATCCGTACAAAGCGCCCTGACTGTGGACATTCTGTGGCTGTCCGGCGTCATCCATAACCTGAATCTCATACCGCCCGCGCAGGTAAATCCCGCTGTTGCTCTTGGGAGCCACATTAAACTCAACCTCGAGCTTGAAGTCGTTGAATTTCGCCTCGGTGTAGATATTGTCAGCGGAGACTTCTGCGGGGTGATCGTCATTAATCATGCTGCCGTTCTTTACCGTCCAGCCGAACGCCTTGCCGGTGCCTTGTCCCAACCAGCCGGTCATATCTTTTCCATTGAAGAGAGCGATAGGTTTGCCCGGTTTTCGGGCTGGTGGCGTGGCCGGCCACTTTGGCGGACGGATGCCGGTCAGCATGCGCGGTGCCTGTTTGCCCAACGTGGCGGTCCCTTCCAGGCGGCCGTTGACCACATGAGCACTATAGACGGCAAGGAGTTTGTCGGCCGGCCTGCCGGTCGGGTGCTGGAACTTCAACTCTCCGTTTTCGATAGCCAGAGTCTCCAGGGGGAAGACTGCTCCTCCTCCCTGGTTGAATCGCCCTTTGAGCTTACCATCCACTTTGGTCAGTTCGAGCCAGCAGTTGCGGGCGCGCCCCTGTCCCGCAGGCGCGACGGTAACATCCCAACGCCCAAGAAAATCGCTGTCATCCGCCGGAGCTGCCGTCAATCCGGTCGGCATCGTTGATAGGATCAGCGCCAGCAGTAAACAACCCAAGCTCAGATTGAAACGCATAAGTGACCCTCCTATGGGCCACTAATCTAGCACCAATCATGGGGACAGGCTACTCAATCCCCAAATTCCGGGCCTCATGAATATACAAAGGGAGAAGTGGTCCGCGCTGGAATTCGGGAATTGAGCAGCCTGTCCCCAAAATTGTCCCCACAATTCCGCATACACAAATCCTGGTCCACGATGCTGAGTTGCGGGGCGAGCAAGCCGACGCTGTAAAGAATATGTAGGTCCGGGCCTTCAGCCCGGACACGTAACTCATTGGCAGCAAATCACTTGTTCAAACTTGCTACGTGTCGGGCTGAAGCCGGCTGAAGCCCCGACCCACAGGATCCAGCACGTTCGGATCCGCGCCCGAATCGGCAGCAGAAACTTGCGTATAACGATGTGGCTGTGCGCACTTCCAGGGCGCGGGCTTGCTGTTATGGATGATCCCTGCATTTCCATGTCTCATCTTGTTCCACCGCCGCCGGAACGGCAGAGCCCTTCCGAGTCGCCCAGCCAGAGGAGGTGGTCCAATGGAATTAATTGGTGCTTGAATGGAAACAGCGGCTGCTGATAGGGTGGGACAGACTCCCATGCGAGTGCCCATGGACCAAGCCACTTCCAGTCTCGACCTGATCGACCGGATCAAACGAGGAGACCAGGATGCGTTCACTCACCTCTTCCAGAAGTATCGGCCTCGTCTCGCGGTTCTTGTCCACTATCGCATGGGATCGCACCTGCGCGGGCTTTTAGAGGTGGACGACATGGTCCAGGAGACCTTCCTGGAGGCATGCCGGCAGCTTGACCACTTCGCTTACCGATCCCCCGGGAGTTTCTTCCGCTGGATCTCCCGTATTGCGGAGCACGTAATCGTCGACGCCGCGCGCTACGAGGGGAGAGGCAAGCGGGATGCGGGCGAGAGGGTGCCGTTGCGTTCCGCCAGCCACCCCGAAGGGCTGGAGCCCGTGGATACGAGAACGCCCAGCCGGCTTCTCGCCGAGCATGAGGCCGTTCTCCTGCTGATGCGAAAGCTTGACGCGCTCCCGGAACAATATCGGGAGGCGATCCTCCTGGCCAAGGTGGAAGGCCTCACCACAGCGGAGATGGCCGAGAGATTGGGGAAAACTCGCGAGGCCACCACATTGCTCTTGCACCGCGCGATCAAGCAATTCCGGCAGATCCAGGAAGCAGGCGAATCCCGGTGACCCAACCACATACGCCCGACCCGGCACGCGGTCCCCAGAACGAAAAGCCGACGACTGCGCATGAAAGGCTCATCGGCGAGGCCCTTGCCGAGTTCATCGACCTGCGTGCACAGGGTAAGAACGTCGACCCCGAGCGCTTCCTCAGCCTTCGCCCGGAACTCGCTCCCGAACTCACGATCGAACTGCAGACGGTCAGCGAGATCGACAGAATTCTCAGCGGTGCTGATGAGCCCCAATCCGTGCAGGCCATTCCCGACGACCTGCCCGAGCACCTTTCCGGCCACAGGATCCTAGGGATCATAGGTTCCGGTGGAATGGGCCGCGTTCTCCTGGCCATGGACGAAGGGTTGGGGCGCAAGGTGGCGATCAAGACGCTCAGCCCGCGTTTCATGAATGACACCCGCGTACGCACACGCTTCATGCAGGAGGCGCGCGCCCTCGCGCGGGTCAACCATCCCAACGTAGTCCGGATCTATAACCTCGGCCAGCCCGAGGAGATCCCCCACTTCGTCATGGAATACGTCGAGGGAGCGCCTCTGACCGATGCCGCGCGTGTCCTCTCGATCAGCCAGAGGGCGGAGTTGATGCACAAAGTTGTGCTGGCGGTCGATCAATTGCACCGCAACCAAATCGTCCACCGCGATCTCAAGCCGGCAAACATACTGGCCGGCTCCGACCTGGAGCCGAAGCTCCTCGACTTCGGGCTCGCCCAGCAGGTCGATGAAAAGGGCAACCGGATTACGCAAGCCGGCCAGGTGATGGGAACGCCGGACTACTTCTCACCGGAGCAGGCCCGCGCGGACCCGGCCTTAGACGCCCGAAGCGACATTTTCTCGCTGGGAATCATCCTCTATGAAATGCTCACCGGTGTCGTGCCTTTCCGGGCGGAAAACTATCCGGACCAGGTGAGGATGATCTGCGAGCAGGACCCTGTCCTGCCGCGCCGGATCGACAGTGCGATTCCGGGCGCGTTGCAGAACATATGCCTCAAGTGCCTGGAAAAGCGTCCCGACAGCCGCTACGGAACTGCGCGGGAGTTGGCCGACGACCTGGAGAGGTTACTCGCGGGCGAGCCGGTGCTGGCAAGCCCCACCCACTACTCCCGACTGATGTCGGGAAAAATCGAGCAGCATCTGCGCGAACTGGGTGGTTGGCGACAGGATCGGATGCTCTCGGAATACGAATATGACGCCTTCCGCAAGCTCTATGAGCGGCTTTTCGAAAAAGAAGACGCCTGGATTCTCGAGGTGCGCAGGCTTTCGCTGACGCAGGTGACGCTGTACCTCGGCGCCTGGATCCTGGTTGTGGCTGCCGTATTGGTGCTCCTCTTTCGCTATCCGGGCCTTTCAGGAACGACGGCCGTACTTGTCGTCGGGGCTGCGACGGCCCCGATGGCGTGGATCGGCATTCACTGCTGGAGGCAAGGCCAACTGCGCATCGCGATCGCCTACCTGCTTGCCTTTTGCCTCCTGCTTCCGACGCTGATGCTTGTGGCTATGAAGGAGTGGCATATCCTGACCCAGTTTAGCCACGGCAAGGAAAGTCTCGAGCTCTTCGCGAAATTTCCGTCGTTCCAGGACTCAAAGCAAGGTGCACCTTTCAGCGGCACAACGAATGCTCAGATGTGGTGGAGCTTCCTGCTCTCCCTGCCGGCGTACCTTTGGCTCCGGCGTTTCACGAAGTCGTCAGTTTTTTCCCTCATGCTCGCTGTTGTCGGCGCCTTGCTTTGCATCGTAACGTTGCTGCGGATGGGAATGATCGAGTGGTTCGATACCGACCCCGGGAAGGTCTACTTCCGGCTGATCCCGTTTGCGGCCCTGTATTTCTTCAGCGCGGCCTGCATCGAGCGCCTGCACTTTCCGTCGGACTCACGTTATTTCTACCCCATCGCTGTGCTGTTCACCTTCATCGCCTTGAGCGGCGTGGCGGGATTCCACAAGCCCTATGCGGAATGGCTCGAGCGCGTCTTCCCATGGACACGGGGCCAACTGGAGTACCTTTTCATCATCAATGCAGGCATCTACTTGGCCCTGCAGAGCATCAGCGAAAGGTTCGGCTCGGCGCAAATGCGCTGGGTCGCCAAGTCATTCCGCTTTGTAATTCCCGGGCACGTTCTCACATCCATACTGCTGCTCGGGCTGGCGGCAACAGACCGGTGGAATGAGGCGCTCCAGGACTCCCTCCGCCGGCACGAGGCGCGCCTCTTCGAGATCCTCCTTCCCGTGGCAGCATGCCTGTTCGTGTTCGGAAGCGTACCGAAGCAGATGAAGAACTTTTTCGCCACGGGGCTGATTTTCCTCGCGATCGGCATCACTCGCCTTCAGATGCAGCTCTTCAAGGAGCGCATTTCCTGGCCCGTAAGTCTGCTCATCATGGGCGTCATTTTGATGATGCTTGCGGCAAACTACACCCCCATCAAACTCGCCATCATCCGCCGCTTTCGCCGCAAGTAGATGCCCATAGTTTGGCCTTTGAGACTCTCTGAGCACTTTGAGCTTTCGGGCTTTTGTGGCAAATCGCCCCTGCGCTGCTCACAAGTGGGCCTTGGCTTCAGCCAAGACACTGGAGTTTGCCCATCTTGCGTCCCGTAGGAAGCCTCTGGCCGCGTAGCGGCCGCATGAATTTAGGCCGGCCTTTTAAGGCCGGCACGCGACCGGCGATGGCGATGCGTCGCTTACGCGACGCCTTTCTCCGTCCAATCAAATCCCGGCATTAAAAGGCCGGGCTAGACTCAA
>DASQID010000066.1:0-2724 GCA_035631775.1 Acidobacteriota bacterium | reverse complement strand
GAGGTCAAAGCCGGTCTGACAGACACCGACGACGTCAACGTTGCTATTGAAAGCAGGAAGCCAGTTGCGATGGTGCTGCCGGATCGGGACGGGTTGGGTGTTCCGGTCATGCCGAATATGCTCTCTTTGATTGCGGGCGCTCCTCATCCGGAGGCAGGCAGGAAACTCATTGACTACCTGCTGTCGGAGGAAGTGGAGCGCATGCTCGCTCAGTCGGAAGCTGTCCAGATTCCGCTGCACCCAGGCGTCGAAGGACCGCAGAACATCCCTCCGCTCTCGTCCTTCAAACCGATGACCCTGGATTACGGAAGGGCTGCCGCCCGGGTCGAGGATGTCGTGCGCCGGCTGCAGGGGATCTTCGGAATTTAGGAGCTGTCATGAATGCCGCGGCAAAAGCAAAACCCTGGGAGACCTTCTTCCAGCCCACCCGGACTCTCGTGCTGGGTTTTGCCGCGGCCTGCTTTGTATTCTTCTGCCTTTTGCCGGCCGGCTATATGCTGGTTCAATCCTTTGCGGGTCCTGCCGGAAGTTTGAGTCTCAACAATTACAGGCAGTTACTCGCCGAACCGCGTCATTACACGCTTCTGGCGAATAGCCTCCTGCTTGCCGCCGGTTCAGCGGCACTCGCCGCCCTGATTGGAATTCCACTCGGATTCATGCTCGCGCGCGTCGACGTGCCGGCAAAGCGCATTGCACGCATCGTCCTCCTCACGCCTCTGGTCATTCCGCCCTATGTGCTCGCCCTGGCTTGGATATATGTGGGCGGATCAGCGGGTTTTGGGTCCGCATTTGTGAGGAGGGACCTCCTGTCCAGGTGGACCTACAGCATCGCCGGGGCGGTGATCGTACTGGGGCTGAGCTACTTTCCCATCGTAATGCTCGCGGCGGAGTTCGCAGCCCGCAATGTCGCCGCCCACCTCGAAGAGGCTGCCCTGTTGATCGCGAAACCCGGTGCGGTCTTCCGGCGCATCACGGCCCCTCTAATAGCTCCGGGTATCGTGGCGGCCACGTTGCTTGTGTTTGTCCTGGCGATGGCGGAGTTCGGCGTCCCCGGTCTCCTGCGCGTGCCGGTTTTCACCACCGAAGTATTCACCGCGTTCGCGGCACTCTATGATTTTGGCCGGGCCACCGCGCTCGCTGTGCCTCTCCTTATGACAATATTGGCCGCCGGCTTTGCCGTAACCCTTCTCCTTGGCGACCGGGCCATCACGTCGCCTCGCGCCGTGCGCACAGGACTGCAACTGAATCACAAGGGATGGAAAGGGGCGACAGTCGCCGTGGTAGGAGTTGTGATTCTGCTGTCGGTCGCGCTCCCCATCGCAGTACTCGTTCGTGAATCGTTTGGGGCATGGGGCTCCGCCGCCACGGTGGGTGATTCCGGACGAGCAGTTTGTAACAGCCTTCTCATCAGCACCTGCGGCGCGACTTTGATCGTGATGATAGGTGCCATACTTGGTTACTGTGTCGCTCGCATGTCGAAGAAGGCGCGTATTTCTGCAGAGCTCGTTTCTCTTGTCAGCTTCGCGGTGCCCGGCACCGTTGTCGCCATTGGACTCATCGGGCTTTGGAATCGCCCCGGCCTGCCCGGGGACCTGTACAAGAGCATGGTGATCATCGTGATCGCATGCGTCGCGCGATTTCTTCCCCTCGCCACCCTGATTCTGGCTGCGGGAGTACGGCAGATTCCACCCAGCACTGAAGAAGCGGCCGAGGTGGCGGGCGCGGGGTGGTTCAGGATATTCGTCCGCATCATTGTTCCCCAGCTGCGTGGAGGACTTGCCGCAGCATGGGTAATAGCGTTCATTTTCTCCATTGGCGAGCTTGGGGCGACGATTCTCGTGGCGCCGCCAGGTGAATCCACTCTTCCGGTTCGGATTTATACTCTGCTCGCCAACACAACTTCGAACCAGGTAGCGGCTCTGGCCCTGATACAGGCCGCCATAGTACTCGCACCCCTGATCCTGCTCGCCATTTTTGTAAATAGAAAAGGAGAGGCCGTATGAAGTGGGTCACGCGAGAGCATGTAAAGGTCGACAGGGTTGCCTGCCCGTGGCTGATACGGAAGTTCGTTGATCCGGGCGCGGAGTTCAGGTTTGTCCCGGCCGACAAGGTTCAGGATATCGCCGCGCAGGAAGGAGCGATCCCTTTCGACATGCCGGGAGTTGAACTCGGGCACAAGGACGGCAAGTGCAGCTTCGAGGCGATCGTGGAAAAGTACCGTTTTGACGATCCGGCGATTCGGTTACTGGCCAAGATCGTGCACGGAGCAGACGTATCTCATGATCTTTATGGACGGCCTGAAGCGATGGGACTGAAAGCGATCGCAACAGGATTCGGATCGATCGGTCTGAGAGACGACCACGAAATTCTGGACCGGGAGTTCATCGTATATGACGCGCTGTACGCTTACTGCCAAAAGGAAGTGACATCTGCCGGCGCGAAGGAGTCCCGTTGACTGAGGCAAAGCACAGCCTGCAGGGCGTTGAAGTCAGACTGGTTGGCATCAGCAAGCGAGCCGGAAAACGCATGCTGGTCGACACTGCTTCGCTCACCGTGCGCGCGGGAAGCATTGTCGCGCTATTCGGTCCCAGCGGATGTGGGAAGACTACGACGTTGCGCATGATTGCCGGCCTTGACGTCCCGGATTCGGGCGAGATCTGGATCGGGACCGAACGCGCTGCCGCAGACGGATGCAACCTGCTCTCCCCGAGGCGGCGCGCGATC
>DASQID010000065.1:0-20038 GCA_035631775.1 Acidobacteriota bacterium | reverse complement strand
TCCTGAGGGTGGCTTGAAGGGGGGCGAGGCCCTCGAGTCTGGTCGCCTGCCGGCGGGAATGGTCTGACATCTGGCTGAGGAGTGGTGCTCGCGCCGAGGCGTCTCCTGCGGGCGGACGGCTCCCCTCTCGGGGCGACAGGGCGGATGAGGTAGGTTTACACCATCACTTAATAGAGGCCAACTCGTCTGACAAGATCGATGAATCTTGGATCCGCTCGCAAGGTATCCCAGCGCGGATCCAGTTTGAGCCACACCAGCCAATGGGTACGCTCCTGATACGCTCTATCGAGCCAAAGGAATGCATTGTCCCGGTCACCCAGTCCCGCATGCACCAGCGCAGTTCCGTATGACGTAACATACTTCCGCTCGGACAAATTCTTCAGGTCGCTGAGGACTTTCAATGCATCGGTTCTTCTGCCGGATACTCCATCGACGAAGCCGATAGCTGCAATTGCCACGGGCCAGCCTCGAAACGCTGCTTCAACGGTCTTGAATTCAGCGAGCGCCTCGCCGTACATCGCCTTTTCCTGATACGCACGGCCGAGCCACAAATGTGCCAGTGGAAAGTCGGGTTTCATCTCGAGCGTAGTCTTCAGCTGGCTGATCGCCTGGTCGTAGTGTCGAGTGTAGTAGAGTTGAAAGCCGATGTCGGTATTGATTATCAGCGAAAGCGGATCCAACTCATGGGCGCGACTGATTTCCGCGGCCGCCTGATCCTGCCGATCCATCGCCGTTAAATAAGCGCTGTACCAGTGGTGGGCCGTAGCATAATTAGGATTCAGCGCGATAGCCTCGGCGAATTCCCTCTCTGCGCCAGGCCAGTCCCAATCGTAGTAAAGCCTGGCGTAGGCCAATGACGTGTGCGGCTCGGCAAGTGTGGGATCAAGCTCGACGGCTTTGAAGGCTGCCGCCTTCGCCTTTGGAAACGACTCGACCGGTGCAAGGTAGCTGAAGTAACCCAGCGTCGTGTACGAATCAGCCAATCCTGAGTGCGCCAGAGCGTAATCTGGATCGATCTTTATGGCTTCTGCAAAATAGTCGACAGCTTTTTTGAGACCATTCTCGTTGCGCTGGTTCCAGAAGTAACGACCTTTTAGGTACGCATGATAGGCCTCGGGCTTTTCCGTTGACGGCTTTGCCAGCCGACTTCGTTCCTCACCGGTTAGCTTCACGCGAAGTGACATGGCAAGTTCCTGCGATATTTGTTGCTGCAAAGCAGGAAGGTCGGACATCTTGCGATCGTACTGCTGTCCCCAAAGCTGATCGTCTCGGGCGACATCAATCAATTCCGTCTGTATGCTCAAGTCATCACCACGTTTATCAAGTCTGCCAATCAGCACCGCACGGACGCCCAGGTCCTTTCCGACGCGCCCAGGTTCAAACTGCTGACTTTTGTAACGAAACACAGTGGTTCTGGGCACCACCCGCAGACCGGCAACCGGCGACAGACCGTTAATCGTGTTTTCGGTTATTCCATCCGCAAGATAGTCAACATCAGGATCTGAACTCGCGTTGACGAAAGGCATGACTGCAATCGAATCAATTGCCTCCGCGGGCTGCGAAGAAGGGCGGCGTGAAACGATCGTTGCGACAAGAAGCGCGATGATTACAAATACGCCTGCGGCTATCAGTAGCACCCTGGCATTTCGTATTGACCAACCAGGCGCCTTGGCGCCCGGAACCGGCGCACCTCGTATGCTGGCGTTAGGATCGAGGATTGGTGGTTCAGCACGCGGGCTCGGATCCATCGCCACAGAAGCTCGGGAGCTGTCGGAGGATTCTTCAGAAAGAATGTGCGCTCTGACCTTCCTCCGGATCACCAAGTCAATGGACTCATTTGGAGGCTCTGTAACGGGCGCAACAAACCGGTAGCCGAGTTTGGGAACGGTCTCGATGTATCGATGCTCTCGTTCGTCGTCACCCAGCGCCTTTCTGAGTGTCCAGATGTTTCGCGCGAGATTGGCTTCCTCGACGAACGAGTCGGCCCACACCTGCTTCATCAGCTCATCTTTTTCCACCAGGCGGCCGGCGCGCCGAACCAGCACCAAAAGCGTTTCGAATGCCTTCGGAGTCAGCGGTACGGACTTTTGACCCCGCCGTAGCACGCGGTCCGCGGCGTCGAGTTGGAACTCTCCGAATTCATATAAGTGATTGACCTGATTACTCATCAAGTGGCCAACAAATATTGGAGAACTTTTGGAGAGCTTTCCAAAGACTTGCTTTGGACACAGTGATTATCATTCACGACGCTCGGGGACAAAGGCAATTGCAATCCGACTGCAAGACTTAATTGTAGCGCCATTTTATTCCCCGGGCTGATCTAGGGCAAGGTTTTGAAAGGCCCTGGTACAGAATCGGTGACGACGGACGAGCCAGAACTCGTAGTGCGGGCGACCCGGGACAAAAAAAGGCGCACAGATTTTGAGGCAGCCGTGAAGAAACTGCGCACAGAAATCACCATTGAAGTTGAAGATCTGATGCTCATCAGAAGCCGTGGCCGCTCCCTTCAGCTTTGGTGCCCGGCGTGCGGTGCAGACGTTGAGATGGTTACACCAAGCGAAGCTGCGAGAATCGCCGGCGTTACTTCGCGCACGATCTACCGATGGGTTGAACAAGCCAGGCTTCATTTCGTTGAAAATGCGGGCGGTTCGATTTTGGTCTGTGTCGTGTCCCTTGACGACGATGCGAACCAAAGCGGACTAGCCCGCAGGCTGATTGAGGCGCTGCTCAGCTTGATGAGCAGTAGGTTACGAAACTAAATTTCACCGAAAAAGGAGAAGCGATCATGTACAAACTCAAGCATTCGCAATTCGCATTCGCCGCTCTGTTGTTATTGATCGGCACTATAACGCTTGGCACGCCCGCCACAGTTCGCGGACAGGGACCAAGTATCGAACCACCGTTGGGCGATGTGGCCTTCGAGATCGTCGGGCAGGTACGAAATCCCACGGCTACGACCTCGAATCAGTATGGCTACCTCTCCAACATTAACGGCCTGAGCCTTGACCAGGTTTTCAGCTTCAGCCCCCACAACGAGAGCCAGGCCTTGTTCACTTTCTTTACCGAGGCGGAAAGCACGCAGGTGATTAACAACGGCAACCTGCGCGTGGTCAATCGTACCGGCACGACGACCATCTACTACGACGTGACGCACGGTGACTTTGCGGATCCCGACTCGTTCCGTGATGGCACGCCGCTCCTGGTCATGTCACTCAGGCAGCAGGTGATCCTCGATCTGGTTGAGGGAACTTTTACTGCCACGAACGTTAACACGGTCGTGTCGGTAGAACCCATCGTCGGGGTTCGTCTGGCGAAAATTGGTGACCAATTCAGGACTTCGATCAGTGGCAGAGGAAACACGACCGGCACGCCCGCGATGTTCGTCATCGCCGGCTACACCGTGGCGGTCGACAAATAAGACCGAAGCCAAAGGCAAATCGAGTCTCAACTTTACAGCATGCCTTCGGATAGGCGTCGTTAGCCGGACTCTAAGCAACTCCTGTTGTGCGGGGCGCCTTTGCATTATTGCGCCCTGCGCTCAGGGGACAACGGGTTCCGTTGCCTCGAATAAGCTACCAGACGAAAGATGACATTCAGGCTAAAAGATACTTTTCGCGACGCTTGAATCGTTAAGCGACGCGTCAGTCCCCGGTTTCCACAGGGGATCATGCCAATTCATCCACGATGGAATGAAGCGAGTGCATAGTGACTGGCAAATAACTCCTCGATAATTTGCCAATTATTCTTGCTTCCGATATCGGTCCCCACCCTCGACTGTCTTGACTGTTGTCGCGGTTATCACCCAGCAAAAAGTAATGGCCCGGTGCTATTGGATCCGTTCGTTGACAAAGGCACGAAACGCCTACTTCACACATAACAGGAAACAATCGAATAACGATTCTGAGCCTGCACGGCACTGCCAAACATAATTTGCTTGGAGCGCGATTCAAAAGAGTTGCACGCTGACTCGGATCCTCCTGGCGGGCGAGAAGTTGCCTATCCGGACACGTGCCTCTCGGCCGATGCTGGTCAGGTAAATTGAAGGTTAGCGCGTGATCCAAGGCCACAAAGCACGTGTCGGCCTGTTCACATCAGTCTCGCCGCGCTGCCTCGATGCCGGCGATGTCGATCTTCTTCATCGTCATCATCGCCTCGAAGGCACGCTTGGCCTCACCGCCACCAGCCGCAAGGGCGTCGGTTAGCGCGCGCGGGGTGATCTGCCACGAGAGGCCCCAGCGGTCCTTGCACCAACCGCACTCGCTTTCCGCGCCACCATTGCCGACGATTGCGTTCCAGTAACGGTCCGTCTCTTCCTGATCGTCCGTCGCGATCTGGAAGGAAAAGGCTTCGCTGTGCCTGAACGCCGGGCCGCCGTTGAGACCGAGACAGGGAATGCCCAGGACAGTGAACTCCACCGTCAGCACATCGCCTTTCTTGCCGCCCGGGAAGTCAGCGGGGGCCTTGTGAACAGCGGTCACTTCACTGTCCGGAAAGGTGGCGGCATAGAAGCGCGCCGCCTCATGCGCGTCTTTGTCGAACCAGAGGCAGATCGTGTTCTTTGGCTTCATTCGTGTCCTCCGTGTGCTCGATAAGGGCGCCGCAATCTTTGCGTTGGTCCGTACCAGTGACCCACCAGTTCATCTACTATTCTGCTGCGGCCGACGTTTCAAATTGGTCGCTACCCATCCCACCCCTCTCAATCATATCGCTGGCAGGGGTCAACTTCGAGATCCGAAGCTGTGATGGGCCGATTTCCAGAATAATCCCGATTCAGGCTCCTCCTATGGATAGATCACGCAAATCGGCGTCGCGTCTACCGATTATGCCAGGATTGTCGGCATGCCGGACAAGTGCCTGAGATACTTCGTGCGCGCGTTACCTCTACTGAACCCGCTTGCCGAACACACGAAAGCGCCTCGCTGCGGTCAGGGTTCAATCGTCTCGACGGGATATGCTTGTCCGGCGGCCGATGCAATTCGTCCCGCCAGCCGGTTTCGCACCCACGGGGGTGTCGAGCTTTCGCGTCCCAACTCGAAGCGTACCCCAGCTGAAAAGAACAAGTGCTTGCGCGCATGCGAAATCTCAGTCCAAGGGATGAACAGCGGCGGATGAAAAAAAGGGAAAAAGGGCAATGCCGAAAGGTAGAGACCGTTCGAGTCAGCGCCGATTGTTAGACAATTTCCATAGCCGCACATCCAGCGCATTGTTGCACTTTGAAAATGCCATCGCGAACCGAGGAACTTAGTCCGAGAGCGAAAATGTCGGGCCAGCAGGGTCCATCCGCTCCACCAACTGACGACGAACGAGACAGCGAGGTAAAGGAAGAGAAAAATGCAAACGGCAAACAAGATGGGATGTGCTGCGACCCAGGATTGCATTCAAGCCCCTGACTTAGAGCATGTTATTCGTGGGCCTGCAGAGCAAGGAAGCGTTTCTTGAGTGCCTACTTCCTGGTAAGTCGGCTATCCGGACAAGTGACGGGGTCAAGCTCCCAAAACGGAAATCTTGAACTTGGGAGTTGACCCCGGACAGCGATCGATTCGTGTTATGCGCAGCATTACTTCCCAGATTGCGACTTCGAGGGACTTAGCGGTCTTGACGCTGCAAAGAAAACACATTCCGTCGAATCGAGTATCTGCTAAGCGATCGACCCTGGATGATTGGAAAGCGGGATCGGTGAATCGTCCCTGGGCACCCTCATCCGAGCGACGAGTGATGTCTGAGGATACTTTCATGGCCGCTGCCAGACTGACCCGTCGTCGTATTTTACGCGACGAACCTGAGCTCGCCAAAACTCTTTGAGCCTGATTTAAGGCAACTTGTAGGTACTAATCTGCGTCTAATCCTTCGATATAGAGGCCGGACTTATGGAATCACTCCTTCACGACGTTCGGTATGAACTCCGCAGTTTGCGATCGAGCCCTGCTTTTGCTCTGGTGGCGGTGATCACTCTGGCGCTGGGAATTGGGGCGAATACGGCTATCTTCAGCGTGGTCAACGCGGTTCTTCTTCGTCCCCTCCCCTACAAAGATCCAGACCGGCTGATGGTTCTGCGGGAAACAAAGCTTCCCCAGTTTCCCGAGTTTTCGATTTCGCCGGGCAATTATCTGGACTGGCAAAGACAGAACTCCGCATTCGAGAGAGTCGCCGCCAGCAGGGGTTATGCCTACAACCTCGTGGGCAAAGGAGAGCCCCAACGTCTTCGTGGCGCGCGCGTCACCAGCAACCTTTTCGATACTCTGGGCGTGCAACCGGCGCTGGGTCGTACATTCCGGCAGGAGGAGGACCAGCCGGAGCACGGACAGGTGGTTATCCTCAGCCACGGTCTTTGGCAAAGGCTGTTTGGCGGAGAGGTCTCCGTTTTGAACTCCGTTCTGAATTTCGGCGGACAAATGTTCACCGTCATCGGAGTCATGCCGCCTGGCTTTCAATTTCCGAATGACGATGTAGATCTCTGGACACCTCTGGCATTCACCCCCCGGGAGCAGCAATCTCACGGCGCGCACTACCTTGAGGCTGTCGCGAGACTCAAGCGCGGAATAAGCACCCGACAGGCTCAGGCTGAGATGTCCACAATCGCCGGCCGGTTGTCCCGCCAGTTTCCCGACAGCAATGCCGGCTGGGACGTGCGCGTCGTCCCGATGCTGGAATACATGGTCAGAGATGTGAAGCCTGCCCTGATCGTTCTTCTTGGCGCCGTGGGCCTGGTGCTATTGATCGCCTGCGCGAATGTGGCCAACCTCCAGCTGGCGAGAGCGAGCGTCCGGGGGAGAGAGATTGCACTCCGAGCGGCTCTCGGAGCAGGTAGGTGGCGGATCGTCCGGCAGTTGCTGACGGAGAGCTTCATGCTGTCGGTTGTTGGCGCAGCCTCCGGCCTGTTGCTGGCGTGGACAGGACTTCGCGCACTCCTTGCACTGGCGCCTGCCGGACTGCCGAGACTCGGCGACGTCTGGATCGACGGATTCGTGGTGATGTTCTCCGCGGCGATCGCGCTTCTGACTGGAGTGCTCTTTGGAATAGTGCCGGCACTCCACGCTTCCCGAACTCAGCTCGTCGACACCCTCAAGGAGGGTGGGCGGGGACAGGGCGGGGGCGAGAACACGCATCGCGTCCGAGGATTCCTTGTTGTTGCCGAGGTCGCTCTTGCGCTCGTGCTTCTGGTCGGCGCGGGCTTGCTGCTGAAGAGTTTTTATCGACTGAACGAAGTAGATCCGGGATTTAAAGCCAAAGGCGCGATCGCGGTCAGTATCTACCTGCCCCCGACCAAGTACTCCGAGGATTCCAAGCGCGAAAAGTTCTACACGGAGCTGCTTCAGAGACTAAGGAATCTTCCCGGCGTTCAGGCAGTCGGAGCGACTCATGTCCTGCCGTTCGACGATGATTATATCCTCGGGTTTGTGATCCAGGGACGCCCCCCGTACCAGCCAGGTGAAGAGCCCAACACAAACTACTATGCCGTGAGCCCCGATTACTTTAGGTCGATGGGCATTCGGCTATTGAGAGGCCGGACCTTCACCGAGTATGACAGGAAGGACGGACCGCGCGTTGCCCTGATCAATGAGACGATGGCCAGACGGTACTTCCCCGGTGAAGATCCCATTGGCAAGAAGATCCACGTCACCAACGGTCCCGTGACATTTCGTGAGATCGTCGGCATCGTCGGCGATGTGAAGCACTATGGGTTGGATTCGGAAAGCCCCGCGCAGACTTACGAGCCTTACACTCAGCAGCCGGCTACTTATATGGTGATCGTGATTCGGTGTTCGGGCGATCCCGCCTCGCTCGGCGGCGCGGTGCGCGCCCAGGTCCTGGCCATCGATAAAGAACAACCAGTCGCAAGCATCCGGCCGCTCGAGGAGATCGTGCGAACCTCAGTGTCACGGCAGCGATTCGCGGCGGTTCTGCTTGGGATCTTCGCCTGCCTGGCGCTGATTCTTGCCGCCGTTGGCATATATGGCGTGATGGCCTATTCCGTTTCGCGACGAACTCATGAAATGGGAATCCGCATGGCGCTCGGTGCGCAGCAGCACGACGTGCTCCGGCTCGTGATCGGGCAGGGGATGTTGACGGCCTTGGTCGGACTTGCCGTGGGAATTGGCGCGTCGCTCGCGCTAACACGGGCTATATCGAGCCTGCTTTTCAAGGTTCAGGCAACCGATCCCGTGATCTTCGCAAGCGTCACATTGCTTTTGGCGGGAATCGCCTTCGCCGCGTGTTATGTCCCCGCGCGCCGCGCGATACGGGTGGACCCGATCGTCGCGCTCCGCTACGAATGAACCGGCCTGCGAAGGCGAATACGCGCGCGAGGATCGAAAGATCTCTCATCCTCGAGGCTCTTGTTTGGCCGCCATTCCTGCCCCAGAAGGCCAGTAACACTGGCTTGAACGATCCGCTCTCCTTCGAACACTACCAGGCTCCGTCCCAGTGGCTTGAGATATTTTTCTTGATAATTCGCATTTCCAGCGTCTTCGATCAGGGCCAGGTGAAATGGCTGTAGGTATGCCTGAATACTGGATGGCTCCAGGCCGAAAACCCACGGCGCATCTTTCGCAACCGTATCCATCACTTTATTCGCATCGGTAATATCCGAACGCCGCTCGATGACGCTTTTCAAGACGTAGGTGAACACAATGATGCTGCCGGGTGCCGATTTTCCAACCAGGGATAGTGTCTGGCGGACGGCTTCCTCTGAAATACAGTTATTAATATTGGAGAGACCCGCCCTTGGGACTTCCTGATCGCAATGGGATCTTCTGTCTGAACATGGCAGCATCTACTCGGGCTGCCTCATTAGTGAGCAAGGTACGGGTGCATGGATTCGAGCTGGAGAGTGGCTTCATGGCGGCGCAGCGCTGATTGCCAGCGGCCCAGCCAGCCGCCCCATTCAGGCGGATCCAGAATGATGCCGCGGGCTAGCAATTTGCGTGCGGCCTTCGTGAGATAGTTCTCATTTGTCAGGAGAGCTTCGGCGTCGCCCAGGTCGTTGACTGTTGTACGACCACCCGGTTTGCGTTCGATTTCGACGAAATTGTTTGCACGGAGGAAGCCTCGGTGGCGAGCTGCATGTACTTGAGGATCGAACCGAAGTCTGAGCGAACTCTCCAGACACCCCCTCCGAGATCTTCGGGTATCTTTCGGCCATGCGGTCCTCGATGGCGTGCAACTCCTCCGCAGTGTGGACGTCCGAGCGCCTGACTTCCCGATCCTTCCGGAGTTTTCTGTAGAAACGTGACAGCCCCGTGATCGGATTGACCGGGTTATCGGTTTTTGGCATATGCTTTATCGCAGTGAACTGTTCAAGGAGGGTTCCATGAAACGTCTCGTGATACTGACAGTCATCGTTCCGATGATGCTGGTTCTAGTGGCTTCGGTGGCCGTGGCACAGCAACAACAGCAGGAGCGTTCCGCCCCGGGACTGCAGGCGCCGGCGCAAGCACAGCAGGCTCAGCGGCAGCGGATCCCGGCAGCGGCTCCCGGTACGGTCACCTTCAACACGGTGATCACCAAACTGAGAAACAAACAGCAGGTGTTCTGCAATACCCTGACCGATCCCGACACTGTCGCCGCGCGCAAAGCCTGCGAAGGCCAGGATTACATCTGGATCGAAATGCAGCACAGCACCCTGACCTGGCGTGAGGCACAGAATCTTATCGACGTGGTCGCCTCATCCGGATGCATCCCGTTCGTTCGCGTACCGTCTGCGAACGTCGGTGACATCCAGAAAGCCACCGATGCAGGCGCACTCGGGATCATCGTTCCCATGGTCGAGACCGTTCAGGAAGCCCGGAATGCGGTTATGTTCTCCAAATTCCCGATCGGCAATCTTGAATCCCCGAATACCAGGCCGTGGGGTCATCGCAGCTCTGGCCAGAACCGTGCCGTCTCCATCTGGGGCAGAGACTACCCTACGAACGCCAACAATAACATTTTCATCATGATCCAGATCGAATCTCCGGCCGGCGTCGGCATGATCGATAACATCCTGGAAGAGGTCGAGGGCATCGACGCCGTCATGGTCGCGAGCAACGATTTCGGCATGCACGCCGGCGACCGCGATGGCTCCCCAACCTACAATGCGCGTGAAGAAATTGTCCGCAAGTCCGTTCTTGCCCATGGCAAGGTCCTCGCCGGGCCTTCGAGCTGGCAGAACCGCCCCGGCTATCTGATGTTCCAGGGCCGCAAAGCCGCCACCGGTACCGGATACGAGCCGCGCTAGCCCATTCTCAATCCTGACAATAAAAAGGCCGGCGGAATTCGTCGGCTTATTTGTTGGTCGCAACGTGTCACGCCCGCATGTGATCCGGAGGATCGTACAGATGATAGCTGCGTAGCACCGGTCGGTTCCGGATCCAGTTGTTTCGTGCCTCATTTGGGATGAACTTGGGACGGGGTGCCACTCCGAAAATAGGCGACGAGATCCCTCATCTCCTCACCGCTCAGCGCAGGCCATGAGATCTTTCTTTCACGCAACAGGGACTCCATGCGCGGCCCATGATTCCAGATTGCTGCGAGCAGGGAATAAGCCGATGCCGTCGCATCCGATTTTTCCAAAACGGGAGCGAGCGCTGCCTTGTTTACAGCGGGTGAGTGGCAGGAAGCGCACTGCTTCGACCGGTGGAGAGCGCTGCCGGCCCGAGGGTCACCAGACAACCCATATGCCTTCAGCCAATAAACATAAGAGAGGAGATCCTCCATCTCTTCCAAAGAAATCTTGGGATATGGGACTCCGCTGGTGGCAATCCTTTGCGACATGCGGGGATAGTGGTTCCAGAGGGCGGCAATTGTAGAGCTCACACTTAGCGCTGTTCCTGAAGAGGCGAGGTTCGGTCCCTGGGCGGATGTGTTGGTCTCGGACTGATGACAGCTTCCGCAGCCCTTCGACCGGAACAGATTCTGTCCGCGAGAAGAATCTCCCGGCACGACCATTCCCGTGTCACAGTAAGCCCGGTTACTGGAACGCAGGAACGCCACGAGATCCGCGACCTCTTTCCCCTGAAACTGCGGCCATGGGATGCGCATCTGAGACATGCGCGCGAACATGCTGCCGCCGTGGTTCCAGACGGCCACTGCCAGCGCCACGGGGCCTGTGAATTGCTGCATTTCGTACACGGCCTTTCCCGGCTTGCCCTTTGCATGCAAAGGCTCCGTGGCATGGCACTGGATACAACCTCTGGACGAGAAGATCTTCTCGCCACTATCGGCCTGACCAGGCTCGGAGTTGTAATTCAGGTAGTACAGATAGGAAATTATGTCCCGGAATTCAGCCGCGCTGAGCGAAGCGCGCCTCTCATTATCGCGTTCGAGCACCGCATTCATGCGTGACCAGTGCGACCAGACCGATGCGCAGAGTTCGTAGAGATTTCGTCCCATTCCGATGGACGCCAGGCTGGGTCCCAGCTTGCCGTCCGACCTCCACACCGAGTGGCAACGTATGCAACCCTTGCTGACATAGAGGTCCCGCCCGGTCTTGGCGTTTCCAGGACCCTCTTGAATCTCGCCCGCCTTGAGAAATGAGACTCCCAACCAGAGTGCCGGAAGCAAGAAAAGGATTTTCGAAAGCAATCCGAAGTGTGATCCCCGCGGCAGCATAGCGCCTCCTTCAGATAATTGGCCTGCAGGGCGGGTACGCCGCATTCCCGCAGAGCCGCTTGACTCATTGCCCTAACGCTGCTTAGAGCGCCCGGGAGATCCCTATAAAAGACACACTACGGAAAGGCGGCGAGGGAACGATCTCAGGCTATCTCCGCGGGCGCCGCAGATACTTCGACAGATCCTGCATGTCGTTCGGATCCAGCTGGATCCATTTCATGACCTCACTCTCCATGCTTTGGTACATGATCGGGGCATGATTCCACATGGAGGTTGCGAGACGGAGCATCTCGAACCTGTCCCCATCCTGCTGAAGGTCGGGGCCTTGTTTGTTCGGCCCGTGGCAGGTAACACAACCCTTTGACGCGAAGACCTTCTCCCCCTGAGCGGGATTTCCCTCGTCGCGGGAAAAGTGAAGGAAATATACGTAGGCGAGAATCTCAGCCAGTTCGCTGCCCTCGAGCCGGGGAAAAGCCGTGCCCTGCGCGGCGATCTTTGCCTGCATGGCGAAGCTATGATTCCAAAGCACCCCGCAGATTTCGGAAATGGATTTTCGCAGGGGCGACTTGGAGAGATCCGGTCCGAGTGCGTTTCTCCCTCCCGACTGATGGCAGTTCACGCAGCCTTTCGAACGGAAAAGGCTTGCTCCCCGGGCAAGATCCGGCAGGGGCAGATAGACGGCGCCGGCCGCAGAAGAGGGAACCTCGCTGCGGATGTAGGCCTGCAGGTCGGCCATTTCCCTGCCCTCGAATAAAGGCATCGCAATGCCTGCATCCCGCTGCGACTGGTGCATCGTCCGTCCGGCGTTCCACATGGCTTGGGCAAGGTTGACGGGTGACACATAGCTGCTGAACCGCATGAGAGACAGAGATTCTCTCTTGAGTGAGTGGCACGATACACAGCGCTTTACCTGAAATACCTGCTTGCCTTGAGCCGCATCTCCAGGCCGATCCAGGAGCTTGAGGTAATAGATGAAACTGATGGCATCGGCCATTTCCTTTTCCGACAGGATAGGCCATTCGCGGCCTCTTTGCTTCAGCAGTTGCACCATCCTGGGAGTATGGTTCCAGAACATCGAAGCCAGTTGTTGAAACGACTGGTCCGTGCCTGCTATGGCCAGATCAGGTCCGAGCTTCCCGCCGACGCCCCAGATGGAGTGGCAGGCCGTGCACCCTTTGGAGGTAATTACCACCTTGCCCTGAAAGGGGTTGGCGCTTTCGAGGGTTGCCGCCGTGTCCCCCGCCAACAGAGACGTGCCGGCAAGAAGTGCGGCTCCGGCAATCAACATCCATCCATACCTGCATGCACGTAGAGTCACGGATGCCTCCTCATGGGGACGTGACAGCCTCAGCCGTTCGTGCCTCGGCCGCGGACAAGGCTTCGGGAAGATATCCAGAAACCCTGTGCCTCAGCTTGACCAGTGATTCTTCCCCTTCGCGTAACTCCCAGATCGAAACCATCGGGAAGAACTTGCTTGCGATCATGTACAGCAGAATGAAGCCGGAAAACGTGCCTGCCATGATGCCCAGCTCGACCCAGGAAGGCGTGTAGCCGGCAGGCTGATAGAGGTTCAGACGCGGATTCACGGACGTGGGGACGACTATGTTGAAGCGCTCGAGCCACATTCCCACCACCACAAAGCCGGACGCGATGGTGGTCCCCCGCACATTGCGCGTCTTCTTCCGGCACATAAGACAGAAGGGGATAACCGAGCAGGAAATCACCATGATCCAGAACGGCCAGGCAAAGCGCCCCGAGAGCTTGTCCCAGAATGTGCGCATTTCGGCCGCCTCCTGCCCGTAGAATGCGGTCAGGTACTCAGCAAATGTGAAATAGGCCCACAAACAACTCATGAGCAGCAGAAGGATACCCATGTTGTTGAAGTGGGCCTCCTTGAAGTAGTCCTCGAGACGGTAGACTTTGCGGAGAATGGCCATTGCGATCAGCAAGGCGGCGATTCCGGAATAGATCGCTCCCATGACGAAATATGGCCCGAAGATGGTGCTGTGCCACATCGGCCGCAGGGTAAGCGCGAAGATCCAGCCAATCACCGTGTGCACGGAGATCGCTACCGGTATCACCGCCACGGCCAGCACGCCGATGATTTTTTCCAGAAGATGTTTGTGTTTGGGGCTTCCATCGTAACCGAGGGCAAGGACCCGGTAAAAGCGGGGCATCTTGATCTTCCGGTCCCGAATGATCGCAAGGTCGGGAATCATTGGAAGGTAGAGATATATCGTGCAGGCGGTGAAGTAGAGTCCTATGCTCGTGACATCCCAGAGGAGCGGCGACAGAGGCTGCGCGTGAAGGATAATGTTGAGAGCTCGATCAGGCCGTCCCAAGTCGACGATCGGCTGCACGGCTCCGAAGCCGATCACCAGAACCGTAATGAACTCCGCGGAACGCGTGATGCTCCTTCGCCACTCCGCATTGCTGATTCGTAGAATCGCGGAGATCAAAGTGCCCGCGTGGCTGATGCCGATAAAGAATACGAAGTCGATGATGTAGATACCCCAGTACTCGGGTTGGTTCAGCCCCGTCGTTCCGAGTCCATACCGAAGCTGTCGCAGGTACGAAACCAGCCCAAAGCAGCAGATCAATCCCAGGACCACAGCGGCATACCAGAATTTCCCGGTAGTTTGTACGAGGGGTCGGAGTAGATCTTGTTCATCCTGGGGAAGGCCGGCGAGAATCGTTTCCCGGTCGGACATGAATCATATCTCCTTTTTCAGGTAGAAGACTTTCGGCTCCGTGCCAAGGTCCTCCAGGAGGCGCGAAGCGCGCGGGCCACGTGACAATTCGAAGACGCGATGGTTCTGGTTTTCCAGGTCGCCGAAGATGATGGCCTTCGAAGGGCAGATCTCAGCGCAGGCGGGCTGAAAGTCCGCTTCCGCCAACGGCCGATTTTCCGCACGCGCGATTTCACGCGCCTTCTGAAGCCTGTGGTGGCAAAAGGTACATTTTTCCACCACGCCTTTCGGGCGAACCGATACGTCCCGATTCAGCTGACGTCGCATGTCTCCAGGCCAGTTGGGCTCGTAGTAGTTGAAGTACTTGACCGAATAGGGGCAGGCATTTGCGCAATAGCGGCACCCGATGCAGCGGGGATAGATCTGGGCGACAATCCCATCTTCAGCCGTGTAAGTCGCCTTGACGGGACAGACCTTGGCACAGGGAGGGTTGTCGCACTGCATGCACGGTCTCGGAACCTGTGTGACTTTATTGTGAGGAAATTCGCCGGAAACCTGCGTCAGGACTTTCATCCATGTTATTCCGCGGCCCATTGCCAACTGATCGTCGCTCACTATCGGAATGTTGTTTTCCATTGCGCACGCGGTCTCACAGGCGCGGCATCCCGTGCATTTGTCCAGATCGATCACCATTCCCCAACGAGGCATGCTCGCTCCTAGGCCACTCCTAGGCCCTGTAAATCTTTACTTTGGTTCCCAATCGATAGGCCAAACCTGAGAGCGGATCACGTTCCGGGGAGATGAGCTCGAGCGGATTGACTCCCCGCTCCTTGCCGTGTCGCCCGATGGACCCGAGGCCATAAGGCAGATTGACCACGCCGGCTGCGCACGCCGGAGATATGACCGCCCGAACCTTGATCTTGCCTGACGCACTTTCTATCCAAACCCAGTCCAGGTCGCCAATGGAGTATTGTTGACTGTCCTTCGGACTGACTTCCGCCCAGGGGTCCCCTGCCAACCGGTCGAGCGGGATTGCGGCAAGTCGCGCCCAAGGGAGTGATCCGGCACTGCCCCCCTGTAGCTTGCCCGGGCGATAAATGTTGAGCATCAAAGGGAGGTCTGTGACGCCGATCGGGATCCCTTCCGAATGGTAATGGGGCAGGAAATCTATCTCGGAGACAGCCGACCCGGAGCGCCCGAGACGCTTCTGCAGTTCCCGGCTGTACAAATCAATACGGCCGTCCGGACTGCCTATGTAGTCGTAGAGGCTCTTCACCTGGAAATGCGGATCCGCCCAGGCGCCGGCAGCCGTCAGTTTTTGCCAGAAATCGTCAAACGAACCGTAGGAGGACATCCACCAGCCTCGCGACTCCATCTCTCCCAGCAACTCTTGATCGAATGAATCGCCGCAGGGCGATCCGGCCCGGGACTCGTATAGCCCGCGCGCCCTGTGTTTCAAGATTTCCTCGAAACTCTTCCAGGGCAGGCCTGTCGCCATTCTCCCACCAAGGTGTTGAGCCAGGCTTAGCATTACGTCGCCGGCATGCCGCGTCTCGCCGGCCGCGCGGACGCAGGGCTGCACCACCCCCCAACCTGCTATCGGGGAGGATGGAGGGAACGGACGGTCTTCCCAACGTTCGAGAGGCAGAGCGTCCGGCAGGATAAAGTCTGCGTAGCGGCTGGTTTCGTCGAGAAAGGGGGAAAAGGACACCACCATGCCGATTCTTTCCAGCGCCGACCTTATCTGAGAACGGAATGCCGATGAGTATGTCGGATTGGAGTAATAGAGAAAAGCAATCTCCAACCCTCCGTTCGAGGCAAGCGATGGCAGATCCTCGATTGCCAGAGCGTCACGCGCGGGCGCAGGACCGAGCGGGGCCAGCGGCACGCCGGGTTGCAGGTAAATCCCGCCGGCGCGATTGAGGTTTCCTTTCAAGAGGTTCAGGGAGTGAATCGCCATGCCGGCGTACATTCCACCGGGCTGGGCCGTCACGTTTTCGTCAAAGATAGCCAGTGCCCTAGGGCTCTCGCCGAATGACTTGCCCAGGTTGATAATCGTCTCTACGGGGACTCCTGTCAGGCGCGAGACGACTTCCGGCGAATAGTCGCGCAAGACCAGGCTGCGGTAGCCCAGCCTGGTCCCCTTGTCGGAGCGCTCTTCTTCATCGTTGAAACCGTAGAGGTGCTCTTCGGCGAAGGAGAAATCATATTGGCGTTCGCGCAGCATCACGTACGCGATACCCAATGCCAGAGCACCATACGACCCTGGTGCGACCCCCACCCACTCGCTCGCCTGTCCCGCGGTGCGTGAGAAACGGACGTCAGCGACCGCAAGAGTCGCCCTCACACCTCTCCCGGCGGAGTGAAATGACGTGTAACTCCGCTGAAACTGTAACGGAGACTCCCAGGCGTTCAGGAGATCCGCTCCGAACGACAGAACGAAATCGGCGTTGTCGAAATCGAATGCAGGGTGGGCCTTCAGCCCGTGCATGGCCTGGAAAACCTGGGGATAGCCATCACCAGGTTGATCCAACAACACATTGGGGGAACCCCATCTCTCCATGAAGTGGTAGACGAGATCGGCCATGCTCCCCCCGGTCCGGCCGAGGACAAAGGCGCACTTCTCCGGCGCTTTCCGGCTCTCGAGCTTTTTCATGGATTCAGAAATCGTGTCGAGAGCCTCATCCCAGGTGATCGGCTTGAATTCGTCCGATCCCTTCCGGCCTGTTTGCTTCATCGGGCGGGTCAATCGGTCCGGATGATAGAGCATCTGGAGTGCCGACATGCCCTCAGTGCAAACCCCGCCTGCGTTTACCGGGTGCTTGGGATTGCCGGCAATGCTTGTGGGATCTCCATCGAGCCGGCGAACCTTGATACCGCATCCGCCCGGGCACATCAGGCAGGTCGTCATGACAAAAGTCTCGATCCCCGGCAAGACCTCCGGAGCCGAATTGCCCGTAGAAGTCACATGCCCCAGCATGGGATCCACTACCGCCGCTATGCCCGTGGCTCCCGTCAGCAGAAGAAACTCTCTCCTTTTCATATCCCACCTGTACGGGCCTTAACGGTGACAAGAATTGCAGTCAGTCGTCACCTTCGACCTCTCATGACATTGCACGCAGTAGTCCATGGTGATGTTTACCAGGGGCCGGGAGGGTGGCGCCTCGGTGTCGGCGATACCGCCGTGACAGCGGACGCACTCGAGCTTTCCCAGGACAACATGTCTGCGATGCGAGTAATAGACATGGTCAGGAAGATGGAACAGTTTGCGAAACGCCAACGGCTTTCCCTCGGCGAGCAGACTCCGAAGCTTGGCTTCTTCCGGACTCTTGCCGATAGCGTCCGAGTGGCAAGCTGAGCAGACGTCCGCGTCCGGCAACCCGGAGTGAGCGCCCTGGGAGTAATAGACATGGCAGGCGGAGCATTCCATCTGTGCGGCGTGCTTTCGGTGATTGAATTGTATCGGCTGTTGAACGCGGCTGCTCCAGTTCCAGATTGCATATGCGCTGCCGGATATCAGGATCGCAGTTACCAGAACCATTCCGATGAACCGGATATTGCTTCGTCTCCGGGGCAGTTCCATCAGAGGGCCACCTCCTTCAACAAGAGGCACATTCGAAACGCACAGGCATCGCCGTGTCGCTGCCTGAGGAGATTCCTGCTTGGTATGGGACAAGCAGTGAGTGACACTGGCCTCGACATACGCAATTGAAGGGCCGAACGACGTCAAACAAGGGAACTGGATGATTCCCGGAGGATTAGTGGCTAATCGGCACCTGAAACACGGAGAGGAAAGCTGACAGAATGGCAGACAAAAGATCCAAGTAACCGCATTTCAGAGGGGTCACATTCACATTAACGTGCTGGATCCAAATGGGCTGTAGCCGGATTGCCGCAGGGCTGCCAAAGTGTCAGGACAAATCGGAAGCCTGGTCGAGCCCGTACTCCCGCAATTTCCGGTAGAGGCTGCGTTCACTGATTCCCAGGGTCGCCGCAATCCGGCCTCTGTGACCGGAGAAGCGTTTGAGGAGGTTCTTGATGTACATGTACTCGAGGTCACGCAGGCTGGGGAAGCCCTGTTCCAACTGGTAGAGGGGCGCGCCCTGCTCTGACTTCATATTGCCGGGGAGCTCGCGGGATTGTATGACGTCTCCCTCCGCGAGGATGAGAGCCCTTTCGATGACATTCTGCAGCTCCCGGATGTTTCCCGGCCAGGAATACTGGTGCAGGATCTCTAACGCATCCTCACTCACCTTCACGCACCTCTTCCCCGGCATGCGACCTATGAAGTGCTGCACCAGAGGCAATATGTCCTCCCTCCTCTCGCGCAATGGTGGGACACGAATAGTTACAACATTGATCCGGTAGTACAGGTCGTCTCTCAGGCGGCCATCGCGGACCATCTGCTCAAGAACCCGATTAGTGGCTGCGATGATTCGAACATTCACGTGGATATCGCGCAGTCCGCCCAGGCGACGGAAGGTGCCGGTTTCCAGCACTCGCAGGAGCTTGGCTTGCAACGCGGGAGAGAGCTCGCCCACTTCATCGAGAAAAAGCGTCCCGCCGTCCGCCACTTCGAACAACCCATGTTTGAACGTGACGGCGCCCGTGAATGCTCCCCTTTCGTGCCCGAACAGCTCGGACTGTAAGAGCTCTTCCTGGAGCGAAGTGCAATCGACTACCACAAACTGCTCCGATGACCGGGCGCTGCTCTTGTGAATCGCCTGAGCGACCAGTTCCTTGCCGACACCGCTCTCGCCTTGAATCAAGACCGTTGTATCCGTCGAGGCAACTTTGCCCACTATGTCCAGCACTTGTCTCAAAGCCTGGCTCTCCCCGATGAAGCGAGTGGATCCCGACTGTCGGTCCAGGACTTTGCGGAGCGTCCAGTTCTGGCGGCGCAAGAGGCACTTTTCGAAGGCCTTTTGGATGATGGATTCGAGTTCCGCCAGCTTGCAGGGCTTCGACAGGTAGTCATACGCCCCCATTTTGAGGCTCTCGATCGCCGTGTCGATCGTTGCATGTCCGGTGAGCATCACCACCTCTCCCTCGAAGGACTTGGCCTTGAGCTCTTTGAGCACTTCAAGTCCGGTCTTATCGGGCATCCGGATATCAAGCAGGACCACATCGAAGTTCGTCTCATCGCACAGCTGCAAAGCCATGGCTGCAGATTCGGCGGGCGTAACCTGCGGAAACGTATGCGTCAGCTCATGCGTTACGAGGCAGCGGAAGCTGCTGTCGTCATCAACCACAAGGACTCTTGGAGTTCGTTCCGGTGCCTTCATTTCTGTATGGGGATCCAGATGGTGAGTTTTGCCCCCTGGCCGCTGCGGCTCTCGACCGTTATGTCCCCGCCCCAGGTAGAAACTATCGATCTCGATATGAACAAACCAAGACCGGTTCCTTGGCCGGATGCCTTCTTGGAAAAGAAAGGCTCGAATATCCTGACCTGGTCCGCCTGATCAATCCCGGACCCGTCGTCTTCCACCGAAGCAAGAACGCGCCCGTCCTCCCGCCACGTCCGGCAGATGATGTGCCCGCCCTGGTGCCCTGCCTGAAGGCTATTGATCAAAAGGTTCAGGAAGACCTGCCTCACCTGGGCTTCGGATAGTTTCAATGTCGGCATGTCAGAGCACGGATCAAGCGTGATTTCGATTCCTTGCTTCGAAGCCTCGTAATGCACAAGTAAGACTGTTTCACGCAACGAATCGTTAAGATTGACGAGGGAAGGGCGATATTCGTCCTTCTGGGAGAGAATA
>DASQID010000064.1:0-5164 GCA_035631775.1 Acidobacteriota bacterium | reverse complement strand
CAAGGCCATCTCCAGCCTGGGCGCCCTGATTGCGTTGGGGAACCCGGAGGCATTTGAGGCAGTCCTTCGGTTTCTCGCGAGCTTGCCCCCTCCAACAACGCTGCGGGAAGTCCACCTGAAGTCGCGTATCCTCCACCAACTAAGCTCTGTCAAACACAGGGAGGCTGTTGTGCCGTATCTTATGGAAGAACTCGGGCGCACGAAGTCCGACAACACTACCAGGCAGTGGATCCTGGAGATACTCCAATTTCTGGAGCGTTGTCCGTTGCAAGTTATGAGGGAACCTCTGGAGCAAATGCTCGCCGATGGGCGGTTTTCTTTCAAACTCAAGAGGAGAGTCCTCAATCTTATCTCGGAATCGTAGAGCGAGATCTGATCATGATGGATGAAGGCAAATTGAAGGAAAAACTCCGCCTGATTGAAGCTCTGTTTGCCGGCGCCAAGACGGCGGGTGAGAAGGATGCCGCGGACAGGGCGAGACAGCGAATTCTAGATCGGCTGAGGTCAGTGGAGGCATGCGATCCGCCCATTGAGTTCAAGTTCACTCTGCGAGATATGTGGCAGCGCAAGGTAATGGTCGCCCTCCTGCGCAGATATGGACTCAAGCCCTATCGATATCGCGGGCAGCGTCATACAACTCTCATGGCAAGAGTACCAAGGGGGTTCGTCCACGAGACGCTATGGCCGGAGTTTCAGGAAATCTCCGTAACGCTGCACGCTTACCTTTCGGAGGTTACTGAACGAGTCGTGTCAGAAGTGATCTGCCGGGACAACTCCGAGGCAGATGTGCTCGATGATCCGCCGCAACTCCTCGAGGCGAGGGATTCCGCATACCCAGAATAACTGCCCAATGCCAAGTCGAATATGACATCCCTTTTGCATGCGACACCTTTCTGAGGTTCGCGTGGCAACGGATGCAGTCAACGATTATTCGCTGATGACAGTTCCACGGATAGAGGAGCGCTTGAGTTCTCGTGCACTCAAACGAATATTTCAACGCCAAACAAGTTACGGGGTGGTTTTGCATATGCTGGAGACCGGGGTACAGCACGTAAGTACTCAGCAAATCGCCGGCGTTGGCTGTGCTTGGAGTTTCCGCGAGCTCAAAACGGAATGTCATCCTTGATCTGGTCGCGCGCGCGGCTGACCGGGCCTGTGCTGGCATGAAGCATCTGGATGCGCAAGCGAAGCTCCGTCAACGCGGAGGCACTTACGGCGATGATCTGGAATGTTCCATGGATCGGAGAAGGATCGAGCGGTTGGCCGGTAGCCGCCATCCCTTTAGCTTTGGAGGAGGGGACAAGCATGAGTGAGTATAAGTACTACGAGTGGCAGACGGTGGACCGGCTGTTGACAGAAGCGGAGCAGGATGCAGTCAGCCGCCTTTCAAGTCATATCGACGTGTCGTCCAGCCGGGCGGTCGTGACCTATTCGTGGGGTGACTTCAAACACGACCCACGGCAAGTCATGGTGCGGTTCTTCGATGCGCATCTCTACCTGGCGAACTGGGGCAGCCGCCGGCTGAGCTTTCGTTTCCCGGCGAGACTGTTGAATCGGGAAGTGATTGATGCATATTGCGTGCGGGATCGGATCACATACAAGACTATCGGCAGGTTTGACGTGCTCGATCTGGATCTGAGCGAAGAGGAAGGCGGCGGTGAGTGGATTGAGGGCGAAGGCTCCCTCTCCGGCCTTGTTCCTCTTCGAGACGACCTCATCCAGGGCGATTATCGGCTTCTGTATCTGGCCTGGCTGAAGGCAATGCCGCTCCAAGACGATGAACCGCCGCCTCATCGAAAGTCATCTGTGCCAAAGCACATGGATCCCGCTATTCCACCCGGGCTCCGACAACTGTCCCCGGCCTTGAAGCGATTTGTGGATCAGTTTGACATTTCTCCCAGCCTTGTTGCGGCAGCAGCCGAGATGAGCGCGGAGCTGGCGAACATACGCGAGCCGGACTTCCGACCACTGATAGCTCAACTCTCTCGCGAGGAATGCGATGGCTTTCTGTGTCGCTTTGCGCAAGGCGACTCGGCCGCGGGAATGGAACTCAAGAAACGCCTGCTTTCCTTGATGCCGTCCCAGCAAGTTGCGCAGGCGGTGCGTCTGTCAATTGGCGAACTGCTGAGAAGGGCGGATGAGATCGAGGAGGCGCGACAGAAACGGCGGAAGGATGAGGCGCGCAGGAAGCATCATGCTGAGATGGAGGCCTTGGCCAGCCGCGAGGAGGAAATCTGGCGAGAGGTCGAATCCCTCGTGGAAATGAAACAACCAAAGCACTATGAAGCCGCAGTTCAGCTGCTGGCCGAACTGAAAGCGCTTTCCGAGTTCCGAGACTTGAAGGCTGATTACCGGCAGCGGCTGAGCATCCTCTGTGAACGGTACAGGAACCGCCCCGGTCTTAAATCGCGGGTTCAGCAAGCGAAGCTTCTCGAATGACCTGTGAGGGCATGGTGAACGAACTCGGATACCGTCAACCACAGCGCGTTCGGTTGGGAGCAGGAATTAGGCGCAATTTCCAAGGTTTTGCCCGGTCGCGGAGGTGAATCGGTGAATCCAAATGGCAGCTTTCTACGCAAGGGCAAGCCTCGAGACCTTCTGTTGATCAGTTTCCGACGAGAAGCTAAGGCCTGAGCGGTTGCGCAATCACTGCAGCGCGGGAATAGAAATCCCGTGGAACAGCCGAAATCCTTTGTCTACAACGATGGTGGATGTCTCTGTTCTCGGAAATTGGTAATGAACGAGTAATTACGAAGACTCGACAAAAAGGAACGAGCCGGTGATGTTTGCCGCTAAGCTTCATATAATCACTGATTTGTGGTGGTGCCGAAGGGGGGGTCGAACCCCCATGACCTTGCGGTCGCGGGATTTTGAGTCCTTTTCAGGATCCGGACCATTGCGGCTAATTCGGGAAATCCGCATAAATGCAACGGTTTAGCTTCAGTCTCTTTTCCTCCAATTTCCGCTATATTTGCACGTAAAAGCGAAGTTTCACGGTAAGTTCACGGTAAGTCATTTCGATCCCCCCGCGACTTCCGCACTTAGGGGATTGTCCTGTTCCGTCTTGAGTCCCGCGCGATACTCCGCAAGTCTTTGTAGTCCATGCATCAGATCCCGTCGTGCAACAATCGCATATCGCTGATATATGCTCTCCGTCTTGTGGCCGACGAGCTTCATTGCGACCGATCTTGGCACGCCCGCCCGCTCTAGTCCTCGGACTGCGGTGCGTCGAAAGTCGTGTGGGATTTTGCGGGTGATCCCAGCCGCCTTTAGGGCCTTATCCCACGCGCCCCTGAAGTCCTTAATTCTATTCCCACCGCGATGAAATACCCAGGGGACAAATCGACCCGTCGCCTTCTCAATGGCTTGAGTGCGGCGCCGCTGTCGCGTGAGAAGCTCCGTAAGTTCAGGAAGAATCGAGAATGGGAAAACCCGCCCTTCGTCGTTCTTGGTTGAGCCAGGTTCGAGCCGGACCTCTCCTGCCGCCATGTCAACGTTTAGACCCCACCTCAGAGGGAGGACCTCACTCTTGATTCTCCATCCGGTCAGATAGGCAAACTCCATGACAGGCTGCAGATCCTCGTCAAGGTTGGCGAGAAAGGTTCGAAACTCGGGCTCTTCAAAGAAACCCTTCCGCACATTATTCAGATGCAAGACCGGGAAACTGGGCCGGACGGGTAAGAATTTGCGACACAGGGTAAACATCCGCTTCAACAATGCCAGCTCGTATTTCACGCTGGCCTGGGCGACGCCGTCCTGATCAAGCCTTTGGTTAACATAACGCTCGATGGCTTCGTCGTTGACCTCGCTCGCGCGAAATTCGGTGAAGAATCGATCCAGGTGCGCGACTCCGCGGTGGACGCGATCTAACGAGCGCCTGCCGTTGTGTCGATAGTCCTGGTACAGCCTCTCCGCGAGATCGACGAATCGAAGCCGCTGCGCCTGACCGGTGACCAATGTACCTATGGTGGATGCCGCCAACCTGTCCCTGAGGAGTCGGCGGGCAGTGTTTCTCTTTCTCGAGCCTGAGGACTCGCGTTCTTCGTGGCCATTATGATAATAGGCGATCCACCAAATCGCGGCGCGTTTCCACTCGCCATTCTTGTTCTTGTACATGGGCCGAAACACTCGGCCCATCCCTCTTTCTGCCATACTCGCGCTCCTATTCACTTGCGAACGAATCTCATACTTGTCATCCGGCCTTGGCCGCCCTCCATTTCAGCAGACCCGCCCTGCTGAACCGCAGAGCCTTCCTCGACAGTCTCCTCGCAAACGGGAGGCGGTGAGCGCGACGATAGACCCAGTCCTCGCTCACGTTCAGGAGCCTTGCCGCATCAGCGGTCGTCAGGAACTCGTCCTCCTCGTCCACTCCAGGGTCCTGTTCGTTTGACTTTGCCGGCAGATTGAGAAGACGCATTGCCAGGATTATTTGCAGGCCGGCAAGGCGACTGATCATGGCAACGATGCTCTCCATCGGGATCTCCATGGGATCCGGCAGGAGGATTTCCTCTGTCTTCATAAGCCACCTCGGCTCATCTCTTCTTTACAACCGTTCCTTGCTCCGTTCGATGACGGCATCCAGATCGAGCTTGTCGAGTAAGAACCGATTTAGCTTTCCCTGAGATTGACGCACGCTCGGCAGGTGGACGCGCGCCAACTGCCCGCTATCGACCAGCTGTCGAATGGCGGACCGGCTGATGCCGAGATAGGCAGCGGCACCAGTCAGGTCCAAGAGTCGAGGTCCAAATTTCTCCACATCGATGACGACTGCTTTCATGGTTTGGTCCTCCGCCATGATAAGTGAGATTTGAGATACTGTCTGGATAGCATGTGGTGCCATGGCACCGTGTGCCACCGTGGTACCAGATGCCACCCTGGCACGAAGTGCTACCGTAGCATCGCGTGCCAACTTGCTGACCCGCGCGTGTCGTATGCATCCCCTTACACTAGTAAGAAGGAAAAAACGGTCTAAAACTTACCTCACGAAATTTGAGACCAGCTAATTAAGTAGGAGAACTGTCAATGCTTAGGTCGCGCGAACATTCCTCCTCATCGCGGCATTAGCCGGGCGTGCGCCGAATAGACTCAGCCGTGTGGGACTGAGTTGTTTCGATATCACCGTTTGGTGTTGAAACATCCATGGGAAACGTCGATGAGAGTAGTT
>DASQID010000063.1:0-3777 GCA_035631775.1 Acidobacteriota bacterium | reverse complement strand
CCCGGGGTTGGGATTGTCAAGAAAGATCAGAGCCCTGAAGGGGCGACAGATAACACATGGCATACAAAGGCCTTTCGCCCCTGCCGGGGCTCGATATTATGCAATATCCTATCCGGGGGCTTGCGCCCCCGGCTACTTGCTGGGGCCCTCCGGGGCCCGACCTGACGGGCGATTCATCGAGTTTCGCGACAGAAACCAGGCTAAGGCGTCGGATCTTCAGCGAGTCGCCCGAAGGCTGAGATTCGTAATGACACGGCAGTGAGGCAGCCACGCTCGCTGGAAGCATCCGGATGGCAGAGCAACAACGATTCCTGTTCATCCATCCACAGAAATAGGCGGTTGGCTTTTCTACGAAATCCTGTCCCAGCTCGGCATCTCCGAAGACGAATACCTCAGATTCTCTTGAATTCCCGAACTAGAATCATGCGTTCCACGACCGACAGTCATGAGTTCCTTCGCGTCTTCGCGTCTTTGCGGTGGCTTTTGGTTTTTCTGCTGATGATGCCGGGGAGCGGCTATGCGGAGAGGAAGTACACGTTCGGGACGAACTGCGATTTTATGGGCGGCGCGAGCAATCAAATCGGCAGCAGCAGTCTCAATCTGTCACAGTTACAGAAAGGCACCACTTACTTCTATTCCGTCTATCCCTCGCTGACCCTGAAATCCGTCGGCCAGCATTCGACTCTGGATCTCAACTACACGTTCGTGGGTGAGCGATATCAGATGAGTCCTGCCCTCACGACGACGTCGCACGCTTTCACCGGCAACTTCACATCGCAGGTCGGCAAGAGGGCGCGCTTGCGTCTCTCGGACACTTTCAACACGGTTCCTGATTTCTCGACGATCAACGTACTTCAGGGCTTCACTTACACTCCGCAGGGCTTTCAATACGTCTTTCAGCCTGAACTCACCAGACGCTCGAGCATCAGCAACGCAGCCACCGCCGGCCTCGACATCGACCTGAGCAAGAAGTCGTTTTTGACCTTTGCCGCATCGGGATCCTACCGGCATTACGAGGGCGAGGTCGCCATCCCAGGCTATCTGTCAGATCAGATAAGAATCGAGGGAAGCCTCGGCTATTCGCATCGGCATTCCCCTCGCCAGACCTGGACTCTCAGGTACATCGTCTACCAGAACGACTTCAAGCACTACTACAACGTCCGCTCACATGCCGCCACACTTGGCTTAACCCGGGTGGTCAGACCGACATTGAATCTCACTTTGGAGGCGGGGCCCGCATATACCGAAAAGACGCAGCTGCAGAAGGAATACGTGGGATACTCCGCCTCGGCCACCATCTCGAAGCTGGTCCACGCCAATCGCTTTTATCTCAACTATTCGCACCGCTCCGGCGACAGCACGGGTCTGGGCCTTGTCACCGATAGCGATCAAGGGGGTCTTGGCTTCGCCCTCGCGCTTGCCCGCAGAACATCGCTCAATTTCGATGCGTCCGGGTTCAAACAGAAACAGAAATCAAGCAATGCCTACGATTACTCAGGCGTTCGCGGCTCTCTCGCTCTGCAGCAGAATCTTGGAGACCGTTGGGTAATAAGCATCGGCGGCAGCTACCAGACCTACCTGCAGCAGCAGGCCGGGACCAACAACCTGGCCTACAAGCGCGTGTACCTGTCATTCGGCTATCGCATCCCTGAGCTTTGGAGAGTCAGCAAGTGAAAAAGGCAAGATTCGCCGGCGCTCACGACTATCTCGCCGTCCTCGTGCGCCGCAAGCGGTGGTTTGTCGTCACGTTCATAGCCCTGTGCGCGCTCACAACCCTCCTCTCGTCGAGGCTCCCCAAGATCTATGTCTCGGAAACAATGCTCCAGATCCAGCCTCGCGAGGTTCCGACTGAATTTGTCAAAGATCTCATCGCCGGAACAACCGACGAGAGGTTGAGTTCCATCGAACAGACGATCCTCAGCCGGACCAATCTCCTGAGGATACTGAGTCAGTTCGACAGCGAGATGCCCAGCTACAAGGAACTGAACGACGAGCGAAGAGTCCTGAAGCTGAGAGGACAGATCCAGATTGAATTCATTTCGGAGCGTGTGGGCGGAAGGCCTTTGCCCATAGCCAATATCCGGATCGCATATCGCGATCAGAATCCCGAACTGGCCCAAAAAATCGCCGGACGGCTTGCTTCCCTGTTCATCGAGCAGGAGACGCGGGCACGTGAAATCCAGGTTTTCGGCACAACCGAGTTCCTCACCTCGGAGCTGAACAAGGTTGGAGAACAGCTGCGGCAATCGCAGGACAGGCTCAAGAGCTTGAAGGAACACTTCCGTTATGAGCTGCCGAGCGAGCTGGACACGAATCTCCGCACCCTCGACCGCCTTCAGCTTCAAAAGACCGGCAACGCGGAGGCCGTTGACCGCTATATGACGATGCAGCTCAATCTCGAGCGCCAGATCTCCGAGACGGCTCCCATGATCACGCGTGAGTCCGCGCCTGTCTCAGTCGGCGGAGCGATTTCGGCCCCACGCAACCCGCTTGTTGACACCTATAAGAAAAAAGATCAGGAATACAACGAGCTGCTTGCTAAAAGCACCGAGAAGCATCCCGACGTGCTGCGTCTCAAGGCCGAACTGGACCAGTTGAAAAAGGACATCCCGCCGGAAGACTTGGTCGTGGTCGAGAAACCCGACACCGCCCAAGCACAGCCCGTCCCCGTATATGTGCCGAATCCTGTCTACCAGAACCTGACGGGGCAACTGCGCCAGGTCAAGACGGAAATCGAAATCCGCGAGCGGGAGAAGAAGTGGATCGATGCCGAGATGGCCCGTTACAACGAGCGCGTCCAGAATACCCCTCACGTCGAGCAGGAGATGGCTGCAATCACCCGCACCAACGACGACCTGACCAAACAGCACGACGACCTCAAGATAAAGCTCTCGCAGGCGAAGTTGTCCGAGAGCCTAGAGAGCCGCCAGAAGGGCGGCCAGTTCGCGATCATCGATGCCGCGAATTTCCCTCTCGAGCCGGCCACTCCGTCGAGAAAGGTCGTTCTGCTTGTCGGCTGCCTGATCAGCCTGGGTCTGGGTCTTGTAGCCGCACTTGGCGTCGGGATCCTGGATCAGCGCGTGTGGACGCAGCCTGAGCTGGAGCGATTTTTGGGCGGGCAGGTGCTGGTAGAAATCCCGAATATCGTCTCTCCTTCCGACCTGCGTCGCGAGCGAAGGTCAAAGCTGGTGCACGCGGCCGTACTGGTAGTATGCATGGGAGCCTGGTTGGGAGGCCTGGGCTATCTGTACCTCAGGCAGCCGACAGCCTTGCGTGTTCTGGATCCTGTCATGGAGAAGCTGATGGAAAGGATGGTGCGCCAGTGACGGTTCCGCAGAGCCCGGTGCTGGAGGTCATTAGGGAGCTGCAGGAGTCGGCCGAGACCGGCTTTCTGGCTCTCGGGCAGACCGGTCAAGTTATCACTGTGTATTTCCGCGACGGCCTGATCAGCGCGGTCAGCACCAACATCACGCAGCATCAGCTGGGACAGTATCTGACCAGGCGGGGCTACCTGCAGAACGGCGACGCCCATTCACTGGCGGAGGAGGCGCGCAAGCACCGTTCCCTGATCGGGGAGACGGCGGTGAACAAACAGCTGTTGGACGGATCCGAGCTGATGGATCTCGTTCAGGAGCAGGCCGCCCAGGTTCTGGCTCACGCCATCAAGTCCAAATTCGAAGTCCGTTCGTTTACCCGGTCAGTACCGCCTTCGTTCTTCATGCCGGCACGCATTGATCACCCGCAGCTGATGCTGGAATTGGCCAGGATCAATCTGCA
>DASQID010000062.1:0-7551 GCA_035631775.1 Acidobacteriota bacterium | reverse complement strand
GGCCTGAACAGCAGCAGGGTTTGCGCGAATTAGGGGTAACCGCCGGCCAGATCCAAAACATACGCAGCCGCACACCCGACGGTGCTGCAATCTGGTGGAGGAATGACTTTCGCTTTTATTGCGATCAAATGGCCTATGACTTCTACGCCCCCTACCATACTCCGGCGCTCAAAGACAAAGAGCAGCGCATGAAGGAAGCCAAGGTGCTGTACAAATCGGACCGGACAAAGAAAGACGCGTTCTTTCGGCAGCCCTGTCTGAACGACCACGACGCTGAAGCCAAGGCCCTTGCCAGGATCAGTCAGGTAGTGTCCGCCCAAAGACGTTTCCGGCCGTTCTTCTACTCCACCGATGAGACCGGTGTGGCTAACCTGGTCGAAGCCTGGGATTTCTGCTTTTGTCCGCTGACGCTCAAGGCGATGCGCACGTGGCTTCTCCAACAGTACGGATCCCTCGAAGCGATCAACCGGGGATGGGACACAAAATTCAACTCGCTGGATGAAGTGACCCCCCTCTCGACCGACGAAATGATGAAACGCGGCGATGAGAATCTGGCGCCGTGGGCAGATCACAGGACGTTTATGAATTTAACCTTTGCCCAGGAGGCTAAGAAGGCAAGCGAGGCGGCTCGCAAGATAGATCCCACGGCAATCGCAGGCCTGGTTGGATGCCAGATGCCGAGTGCCTTCGGCGGATATGATTACTGGCTCCTCTCGCAGTCCATCGATGTTGCCGAGCCCTATAACATCGGTAACAACCGCGAAATCTGGCGTTCTTTCGCCCCCAAGAAACCGGCGCTCACGACAGGCTTCGGCGCGGATGACCATGAAGTTTGGAGGCTTTGGTATCAGGCACTCCATGGCGATAAAGGCGTGATCATTTACGACGAGCAGAACCGCTATCTTGATTCCTCGGGCAAACCCACTCCACTCGGTTTGCTGGTGGCCCCGACTTATCGGGAACTGACCGGGGGAATCGCGAAGCAACTTCACTACATGGAGAGAGTGAACGATCCGATCGCTATACATTACTCTCACCCCTCCATCACAGCTCATTGGATGATCGAACATCGGCCCCTCGGTGAAGCTTGGGTGGACAAGAGGTCGGCATATGAACGCCAGCAGTCAGACTTCCTACGTCTGAGGCACTCGGCTGTGTATCTTCTGGAGGACAACCTGCAGCAGTACTACTTCGTTTCCTATGCCCAATTGGAGGACGGAGCTTTCGACAAGATGTCGGCTAAAGTGATGATCCTGCCGCAATCGGTGGCGATGTCGAAGGCCGAATGCGATGCGCTGCGGCGATTTGTGGACCGCGGCGGGTGGCTGATCGCCGATTGCCGAACCGCCCTGATGGACAGCCACTGCAAGCTGCAAGCGAAGGGACAACTCGACGACCTGTTCGGCATCGAACGGCGCGACCTGAGATACGCACCAGGACCTGTGGGGTTGAGCTATACCGGGACGCGGAACGAGGCACGACTTCCAACAAAGCTGGAAAGGGTTTCCACGGCTGAACCTGGAATCAATGTCGCCCAGGGAGCTGTCGCGATGTATCGGGATGCGGACGGCACTCCCGCAGTCATCGTCAACAATCACGGCAAAGGCAGGACCATCTATCTGAATGCCGTAATTACCGACTACCATCGCTGGCGACTTCAGCCGCCGGAAGGCGAGAGCCTGCGACAGTTCGTCGCCTCCTGGCTGCGAGAAGCCGGTGTAGGCAGGCAGTACGAGATCGCTCAGTCAGACGGACAGCCGGCACTTGGCATCGAGATTCATCCATGGCGCAGCGGCGATCTGCGCGTTCTCGGCATACAGCGCAATTATGGGATGAACGTCTCGGATCTTGGACCGGCACGCTATCAGAAACAGGACGCTCTTGAGGCGCCGTTGGAACTTAAGGTGGATTTTGGCAAGATCATGGCCCTGTACGACACCCGCCGTGGGGAATTCCTGGGAAACAGGAGGGACTACACTATCAAGGTGGACAAGATCCAACCGACAATCCTGACGGTCCTCTCCCAACCAGTGCAGAGCTTGACGATCGAAGCTCCTCACCAGGCGAAAGCCGGTGATCTGGTGGAAGTGCAACTGCAGTTACTTGGAACCATCCCGGGCAGCACCCATGCCCTCAGGGTCGCGCTGCAGGACCCGTCCGGAAATGAACTCCGCATGCTTACCCGAAATCTCGCAGCTCCTGACGGCAAAGTCGTGTGGGAGGCTCCGCTCGCCGCCGATGCACCCAGGGGCGTGTACACTCTGGTTGTGCGCGACATCGCCACCGGGACAAAAACAGAGCGGCCATTGGTCATTCGGTGACACTACTTAGCCCCGGAGTCAACCGATCTGTGTGTGGGCTATGCAGAACCGACTCTCGTGGCAGGCCGCGTCCGAAGTTGGGGGGTGGAAGTTGCTGGACATCCCGGCTGCAGCCGCCGAGGTCTGCGCTCGAGCCTACTTGGCGTACAGGCGGCGTCGCAAGACGGAGTCGGGCAAAGAGTTGCCTACTGTTCCCTTGCCTGATTTCTTTATCGGAGCACACGCCGAAATCATGGGCTGGACACTGGCCACCGCAGACGAGGACCGCTACAAGATCTATTTCCCGAAGGTCCGACTGAAGGTGCCATGAGAGTAGCGTGTCACCGAATCGGACAGCTGAGGATGAGGGATTGGTTCACAATGTTGTCCGCGGAGCCGGTGTCGACAACATAATCGTGGTCCAACCAGTGCCTCTCGATCCGTTCGACGTGTGTCTTCACCTGTCCATCCGCCAGCCATTGATGGGTGATTTCCAGAGTGCCGGGGCGATGCGCGCCTGGTGAAATGGCCGCGAGGCGCAAGCTGTCGAGGCCCATGCCGTTCAACCGATATCTGACATAGACCTTGCGGATTCCCTGTGGCAGATCTCTCACCTTCCGATCGACTTCCGGCCAGCGCAGCAGTTGCTTGACGGCTTTCCCATCCTTCCAAGGAATCTCCGGGCTGTACTCCCAAAGGGAGGTGTATCCTCCGTATGGAGGCGAGGTGGACCACGCCAACGATGCGCTGGGTGCGGGTGTGCCCGCGGACCGTGCAAATCCCAAATGAGTGCTTCTAACTTCAGCGGTGGTTTTCTCGGGAGCCAATCCGTCCCTCAGGTCCAGGAACCTAGCCCCTGCATCGAATCCGCTCAAAGTCGTCCCGTCCGGTGCTGCAATTTCCAGCAAGAACTCGGCAGGCTGCTCCTTGTCCGGCCAGAGAACCGCCTGTCCATTCTCAATAACGCACCGGACATTGGTCGCGCCGGCTGCAATCTCGGTGAGTCTTTCGAGAGGGAAGGGGATTTCACGCCGCTCAGTAGCAGGACCCGCGCGATAGGACAGATTGTTGCGGCCCTTAGCCAACTCAGGCAACGTTCGCGGATTGAGCTGAAATCTGCTGACTATCCCGATGTTTCTCAGCTGGATTGCTTCTGCGGCACCCGCACCCCGCATGCTCAGCCTGACGAGGTAGCTGTACTTGCCGCTTACGGCTGTGAGAGTGCCGTGCTGAGACCGCTTGATGGCCACGGGCTCCGCGCTCCACTTTCCGCGGTATGGGCCTCGGAGGGTGTCCATTACGGCCCAACTCCTGGCTCCATCTGAGGATATCTCAGCCTGGAGTGTCTGCGCCTGGTCCTCGAGAAACGCGTCGAGCGTGACTCGGGCATCGATGAGGACGTAAGGGCACCGCATTTCGAATACCGCTTGAGATGGCTGAGACGCGTTGAGACGGCCCAGATAATCCCGTTCTGCTCCAGCGTCGGGTAAGCTCAGATTGGTGTTGAAGCCGGGCGCAAACAGCGGATAGTAGGCTGCCCTGTCCCACAGAGCGGGCGTGTATTCGAGGCGGCCAGTCGACCAGAGACGATTGTCCTTCTGGCTTCTCGGACCCGCTGCCGTGCGAATCTTGTATTGGGCGATTTCCTTGGGAAACTCAGTCCAGTCGCCACCGCCATACTGGAATGGCAGGTAAAAGAGCCCCTCCGACTCAGGCCTGTAGAACCGGATCAATCGCTCGCCGGGACGCAACACGAAGGCCATGCTGTGGCCCTGCGGAGCGCGATTGTAGGGAAAGAGCCAGTTATCGCCGGTCGTGGTGAACAGTTCAGCCAGGCCGCCTATGGCTGCTTCCCGCACGTCAGCGGGATACCAGGGATAATCGACCTTGGATCCGTCGACCTCCGTCGGCGTTTTCAGCTTGCCGAGGATGATGCTGCCGTCATGCGCGATCTGCGAGACGGAAGCCACGGGCAAATTCTTCGGGTTGCCACTACCCAAGGTCGAATAGCCCATCATGTCGGAGTCAAAATGGTGGTAGGCGCCCTCGTAGTAAACCTCCGCCACGGTATGGCCGGTGAGAAACCAGACACGAGCATCCTCAAACCCTCCGGCCACAAACACAGCTTCCAGCACAGGAGCGATCTGATAACACAAGCCGAAGCCGTAGCTGTTCAGGAGCTTCAAGGGTTCCAGCACCTCTCCCTGGGGCTCTTCATAGGCCCAGCCGGCAATGTGGTACCAGAATCCAGGCTTCACATAGCGTCCATCGGTCAGGAAGAAACGCCATATGGCCTCCGCCTTCTGGCGTGGTGTTGCCGCACCTGCTTTGACAAAGATCCCTTTTGCCAAAGCCTCGAGGTCGGATGCATCGATCTGTCCCTGCAAAAGGACTTTTGGTGAGTAGATTTGAGCACGCGAGGTATCTCCCGCAAACAGGGCAACCACGAGGGCAAGCAGGCATTTCTTGATGGCAGTCACTGTTTATAAGTCCCCCATCTTAAGATTGCGGATTGACGATAGTGGAATGGATCAAGGTACTCGCCGCTTGAAGGAAATGAACCACGAACGCTTCCAAGGCCATGGAGAACAGTCACAGATGACCGCATGTTTGTTGTGCCTTCAGGTGATAACCTGCGTTACAATTCGCAATTTGCATTTTGATTAATGCGTACGTGCGTATCTGCCAAGCTCACGAATGTTCTCCACCGGCGTGTCCCGCGGCACTTCACAGCCTGCGCCCACGATATATCGCGGGCCTGCCTGCCGGTGACACTCCGCAACTGCCGCAGCCACATCCTCCTGTGATCCGTTTTGAAGTATGCGCACGGGATCGATGCCACCCAACAGTATCTGTTCCGGCCCCATTTTCCGCCGGGCCTCCCATAATGGGACCGCCGAATCAATATCCACAATATCGCAGCCCAGCCTTCCCATTCCTTCCAGAATGCGGCTGGTATTTCCACAAATATGTAACCGCGCTCGCACACCGGCGGCATGAAGGCCGTCCGCCAGGCGCTTTTCGCACGGCCAGACGTATTCTTCGTAGATCTGGGGCCCAACCAGGGATGCGGCGGGGTCTCCAATGCCGATCAGGTCCGCGCCGGCATCTGCCTGGGCCTTGCCGAAACGTAGTGCCAACTGCAAGACAAACTCGAACAGATTTCGAATGAAAAGCGGATCGTCGTAAAAATCGACCATGAGACGGTTGATTCCCCTCAGGTCCGCCGCCGCGCCGCACGGACCTTCCACCCAGCCCTCAATGATCTTCTCGCCGCCGACTTTCTGCTTGAGGAGGGCGAGTCCCCGGATCCTATCAAGCATGTGTTCGCCCGCCAGCGGGTCCGGGCATTTCAGATCCTCCAACCGGGACTTTTCTGTCAACCGGGCCTCGCTCTCGTCGATGGCGTACGGTTGATCATCAAAGCACCGTATCGGAGCACCACAGTCCGGAGCCTCCCGCGTTTCCGTGATCCCGGAAACGTGATCAAAATCGAAGTCCCGAGACGTGCGAATCTGAGCATCGGTCATGATTCGATGATCGAGCGCATACCCGCCATATCTTGCTGCGATGTGACGCGCGGCGAACATCATTGTGATGGGCATCAATGCCAGGTGATCTACCGGTTGCTTTTCCAGCAAGGACAAGACACGCTCGCGGCTATTCACGACACGCCTCATGGCGGGTAGCAGGCGGGGGGCAGAAAAAGCCACGTTCGGCTGGTGACAGGAACAAAGGAAAACCGCTGCTGACTGCTGCCATCTGCATTCTTTCGCTTGACTTGACCGGGACTGAATGTGATCAAATGTTGCCAGGCTGACTGACTCGAAGATGCGTAGTCATTTCAGTCAGTTCGCCGCGGCGGACAATAGCAAAGTTCATCAGAGAGATCATTTTACAATAAGGCGGAGGGTTCTGAATACGAGAGTTGCCGTTAAACATAAACTAACGCGATGAGTTTGACTTCTGTTCAGGAGGGCCTGATATGAACCAAAGGAATGCGGGAAGGAGACATTGGCTTACGCTGACCTGCCTGCTTCTGATTTGCGCCAAGGGTGTCGCCGCCGAACTCACCGCTCTGCCGGAGTTCTTGCGGCCGGACCCATTTGGGGGCATTGTTCCGGTGGACCGAACCGACTCCCAGGCAGGATTCCATGACAGCCGGCGGCCCCTTGACCTCACTGGATGTCGCGGCGGCTATGTCTCCTTCCATCTGGTAGTGAAAATGCCCGAGGCGGGCAGCTACCAGCTTAGCTTCATCCTGGACGACAAGAGTAACCGGCTCCAGGCGGATTTGTTCCGTGAGTGGTTTCATTTCACGGATTCGGAGCGAACCTACTATCCCGACGCTCTCATTCCGGTATCCCTCCCCTACGCCTCAACAATGCCCGACCCGGACAACCGTGTTGAGAAGCAGAGCGCGGGTGCATTCTGGGTCGACATCTGGATACCGCCGGATGCCGCTCCTGGGCCATACGGCGGGAAGGCGGTACTGCGCGCAGGCAAACAGCAGCGCGTGCTTCAGCTCAGACTCACGGTTTTGCCGGCTGTAGTTCCGAATCACGATGTTGTCGCTGTCGACCACAATTCCTATGGCAGCTCGTGGCTTGCCGAGATGTACCCGAATGTCAAGGTGCCAAGCGACGAATCGTTCCGTCTCACCCATCTCTACCATCGACTGTTCTATGAACATCGGGGTGTGTTTCACCAGCTCGGCTACGGCCACGGCGGAAAGGTGATTGCCGAGTTTGCTCCGGAGCTGTCGGGTTCGGGTCGTACGAGACGAATCGCCAGCTGGGATTTGTACGACAAGCACTATGGCGCCTTGTTTGACGGCTCCGCATTCGCCGGTTCACGCCGCGGGCCGCGCCCAATTCCGTTCGTCTATCTTCCCATCAATCCGGAATGGCCGGCCTCGTTCCTGTGGTGGGGTGAGCCGGGATATGAAGTCGAGTTTGTGAACGTCGTATCGCAAATGGAGCGTCACTTCCGCGAGAAAGGCTGGACCGAGACCCGGCTCGAGATGTTTTTCAACCACAAGAAGCGATACAAGGCATTTCCCTGGGATGGTGACGAGGTTCGTTTTCCCGAAGATGACAAGTTCTTCATTGAATACGGCAGGCTGCTTAAGAAGGCCATTCCCCAGGACTCGCCGGTGAAGTTTGTCTTTCGGGCGGACGCAAGTTGGACGATGGAGCAGCAGTTCAGGTCACTTGCAGGAATCATCAATTTCTGGGTTTGTGGCGGCGGC
>DASQID010000061.1:0-12359 GCA_035631775.1 Acidobacteriota bacterium | reverse complement strand
TCGCTATGACGATGGGAAGAAGGTCGATACCTCTGCACGCGAGTTCTTCGAGGTGATGAGACGCCTCGAGTTTCTGCCCAACTCCCCTACTCTGATGAATGCAGGACGGGATCTTGGCCAGTTATCAGCGTGTTTTGTTCTTCCCGTCGAGGATTCACTCGACTCCATCTTCGAAACGGTAAAGAACACTGCGCTCATTCACAAGAGTGGCGGCGGCACAGGATATTCGTTCTCGCGCATTCGTCCCAAGGGAGATATGGTTCGAAGCACCCAGGGCGTTTCCAGTGGACCTGTGTCCTTCATGCGGGTGTTCGACGCAGCGACTGAGGCGGTAAAGCAGGGTGGAACCCGGCGCGGCGCCAATATGGGTGTGCTGCGCGTCGATCACCCGGACATCCAGGAATTCATCGGCGCAAAATCAAACGGCAGAGAACTGCGGAATTTCAACATTTCGGTCGCCGTAACCGACAGATTCATGGAAGCCGTGAACACTGGAGCGGATTATTGCCTGATACATCCGGCAACGGGCGAACCCGTCGGACATCTCAATGCCGGGAACGTATTCCGGACGATTTGCCGCACAGCCTGGAACTGCGGAGATCCAGGTGTCATCTTCTTGGATAACCTCAATCGCAACAATCCGACGCCGCAACTCGGCGACATGGAGTGCACCAACCCTTGCGGTGAGCAGCCACTTCTCCCGTTTGAATCCTGCAACCTTGGCTCAATCAACCTTGCAAAGATGATAGTGAGAAGCCACGGGCGAAGCGTTATCAATTACACGCACCTGGCACAAACGGTCCGTACCGCGGTGCATTTCCTGGACAACGTTATCGATGTCAATCAGTACCCCCTGCCTGCAATTGAGAAGATCACCAGGGGAAACCGGAAGATCGGTCTGGGGGTGATGGGTTGGGCGGATTTATTGATTTCCCTAAGCATTCCCTATGGGTCGGAGCAGGCACTGACTTTGGCGGAGAAGATTATGGGCTTCTTGCAGAGGGTCAGCCATCGCGCTTCCTGCGAGCTGGCACGCAAGAGGGGCGCCTATCCTAATTTTTCCCGCAATGACCGTCGAATTCCGAGACGGAATGCTACCGTGACCACCGTAGCACCGACAGGCACGATTTCCATTATCGCAGGCTGTTCAAGCGGTATTGAACCCTTGTTTGCCCTGAGTTACGTCCGGAAGCATGTGCTCGATGACAGAGAATTGCCGGAGATCCATCCCGGGCTCATAGGAGAACTTACATCCATCGGGCTGGCAAAACCGGGGATCGAACAGGAGGTCCTCAAGCTCGGAACAATCCAGCACATCGGTGAGCTGCCGCATGAAATGCGCAGGTACTACGCCACAGCGCTGGAAATTCCGCCCGAGTGGCACGTGCGCATGCAGGCGGTGTTTCAGAAGTACTCCGACAGTGCCGTTTCCAAGACGGTCAATCTGCCCTTTGAGGCCACACCGGAGGACGTGGAAACGGTTTACCGACTCGCCTACAAGCTGGGCTGTAAAGGCATCACTGTGTATCGGGACCGATGTCGCGATTCTCAGGTGCTCAACATCGGCTGCACTGCCTGCGCTTAAGCTCGCGCAAGACTTCCAGAACGAGCGCAGGGCGGCAGATGAAGGGCGGGGTGTTGAACGAGTCAGGATTTCTTGTTTTGCGGTTCATCGTTCTCGACGAGCCGCAAACGTGCGCGACGGCGCCGGTGATCTTTCAGGATTTGAGATGCCTCCTTGGCGAAGGCCGCAGGCACGAATATGCGGATTTCGCCAAGACCTTCAACGGAAACAGGATATATCCGGTGCGGAAGCTCGGAGGCGTAGTGACACGGTATGCTGTAACTTTCCAGCAGACTCTTTATGACGGATGCTTCGCTGTCCGTCCAGGCTCTGGCAACGATTACCGGGGCTGCTTTATCCATTAACGATCCGTCTCTCTTCCTGATACAAAATTGTACATGAGCGCCGTGTTGCACTTCCAGGCAGCGAAAATGAGCAACGCCCACGACTTGAGTCTCTTTGCGCAGAAGTTCCGCTTATTTTACGGTAGGTTTCTTGTGGAAGGCCTGAAACTCGTAAGTGATCCCGACGGCGACACCCGAAGCAGGATCAAAATTCTGGAGACCGCCGATTCCCGCGACATCCCAGCGAATTGAGCCGGTGCGGACTTGCAGTCCTCCGCGTACCACAGACTGGTTTTCATTTCCAATTCGATGGGGCGGCCCCTGGCGCCCATTGATTTCCCCAACCAGGTTGATGTTCTTGCTGACGGGAAGGATGAGGGCAAGCCCGTAGGTTATGGGATCTGTTTGTCGGCCGATGACAACGGGATTCTGGAGGATTGCGAATCCCACGTTGCCAAGCATTTCGGCGCGGCCGATATGTTTTGACATCAACACGCTGGCATAAAACTCCGTTTCGTCGGTGCCCAGTCCGCTGGGATGCTTTGCATTCGGCAGTTCCACCGCGAATTTAAAAGCCAGAGCCGGGCGTAGTCCTTTCTCGGGCGCGAGTCGCAGTTTGGAGGCCAGGACAAGATTCCCAAAATCGTTGGTGGAGTTCCCGCCGAAGCTCGGTGGGAATGGAACGGGAGTGGTGCGACTGGAGACCGACAAGAAATCCTGGAAGACACCCGAGATTTGAAACTCGGCGTACTCCCCCATGCCGACGTGGATGCTGGCGACACCAAGACGCGTCAGATCACCCTCGAGCCCCGACAGTGAGTATCGCTGCTTCTGCAGGAACTCCAAGCCGAACTCGGTGCGGATACGCCCGGTGCCGACCAGCTCAGCGTCGTCCGTTTTTAGCGGACGCTGTTGAGCCCGAACCGGGGAGCTAATCCAGATGACACATGCCAGCAACGCAAGAGATGGTCGCACTCTCAACCCCCATTAGTATCGTGAACAGCGGCGAATAAAATAGCACCACCACACGATGTTGGAAAAAGGGAATTATCCCTGTGTCTTCCGGGTTTGCATGCCGAACTGAATGATTGCCAGGGCCGCGACGGCAGCGGTTTCCGCGCGCAGGATCGTTGGGCCCAGGGAAAATACGCCGAACCCTGCCCCAAGCGCTGTCTCAATCTCGTCGGCATGCCAGCCTCCTTCCGCGCCGATGCAGACCAGGACCCGCTCCGTCGGTAGGCAGGCGTTGCTCCAGTGCATCGTCGCTTTCTCGTATAGCAATATCCTGGTGAGGTGATGCAACCGCTCGGCGAAAATGAATTCATTGAACTTGACGGGCCTGAGTATCAGTGGAATGGAGGTCCGCCGGCTTTGCTTGGAGGCCTCGCGGACAATCCGGCGCCATCGCTCCAGGCGCGAATCAAGTTTGCCCTGCGGAATCCGGATCTCACTGAAGCGAGTCTCGAGCGGAACTATCTCATCAACTCCCAGTTCCGTCACTTTCTGCAACATCCACTCGAACCGGTCCGATTTAAATAGGGCTGGAGCAAGCGTGACATGCCCGTGCGGCGGTTCAGCAGAGGAGAGCTTTTGAAGAGACGTAATGCGCGTTTCCGATCCTTGACCGTCGACCGTGCCAAGGTAAGCGGCACCCTGTCCGTCGAAGACCTCCACCTGATCACCGGCTCCCAGGCGCAATACGTCACGAAGATGGTGGACTTGGTCTGGAGGAAGGGACGCGATCCCGTCACGAATGCGTTCCGGGTGAACGAAGAAGCGCTTTCTGGACATTGAATTGAATCATTGGTGATCCGGCCGCCCTGCGATTCGAAGGAAGCGGGACTATATCCGGCTTTCTCGACCGCCCAACCTGCTTGTTGGATCAATGATCTGTCCGAGCTGGAGGCAAGGCCGCATTCGCCAATCCTGGTGATTCGCGCGAGAATAGATTCACATTCTTGCGGCCGCTTGGGTCGTTCAGCCCGGTTGTGTCTTCGGAGCAATCAGCCGAAAATGTCCTTCACTTTTTCAAAAATGTTCCGCTCCTGCTGAAGCTCTTCGTCCTTGCTGACCCTGGCGAGGCTTTCGAATATCTGCCTTTGCTCCTTGGTGAGCTTTGAGGGAATAACCACATTCACGGTGACAAACTGATCGCCCCGGCCACGCTCGCCCAGACTGACGACCCCCTTATTGCGCAGGCGGAATACCGACCCGCTTTGGGTGCCCTCAGGTATCTTCAGCCTCTCCTCGCCCTCCAGGGTGGGAACGGTGATTTCGCCGCCGAGCACCGCCTGTGCGATTCCGAGTGGCACCTGGCAATAGATGTTGTTTCCCTGGCGCTGGAAGAATGGGTGCTCCTCGACAAGGATCACCACGTAGAGATCGCCAGATTGTCCGCCGTGGGCACCACCCTCTCCCTCTCCTTGTATCCGCAGACGTGCACCGTTGTCGACCCCGGCGGGAATCTTGATTTCGAGCACCTTCTCCTTGTGCACCCGCCCCCGGCCTTGACATACCTCACACGGATCTTTGATCACCCGGCCGGTTCCGTTGCATTGGCCGCAGGTGCGACTGATGGAAAAGAATCCTTGCTGATAGCGCACCTGGCCCGCACCGTGGCACGCGTTGCAGGTGACCGGACTCTTCCCCCTGGCTGTCCCACGTCCATCGCATGCGCCGCACGTATCCTGTCGAGGAATCTTGATCTTCGTTTTTAGCCCGAAGGCCGCTTCCCGGAAGGAGATTTTTAGGTCATAGCGCAGGTCTGAGCCTCTCTCGGGCCCGCCGCGACGGCGATTCCCGAAGATATCGCCAAAACCGAAGAATTCGCCCAGTATATCTCCGAAGTCGCCAAAGGTAGCAGGATCGAAGCCGCTGAAGCCGCCCTGGAGGCCGCTATGGCCGAAGCGATCGTAGCGCGCTCGTTTGTCCGGATCGCTGAGGACGCTATAGGCTTCCGCCGCCTCCTTGAACATTTCCTCAGCGTCCTTGTCGCCGGGATTTTTGTCCGGGTGGTACTTTACAGCCAGTTTTCTGTAGGCACTCTTGATTTCCTGGTCGTTGGCCTCCCGGGAGATCCCGAGTACCTCGTAGTAATCTCGCTTGTGGTTCAAAAAGGAGCTCCGACAAATACGATCTAGGGCTTTTTGGGATTGATATCGGCAAGCGCGGATTTCATCAGACGCTTCAAGTCATCCTCGGATGATCCATGCGCGGTTGGAGATTCCGCCTGTTTGGCGCCGACGGCGCTGAAAATGACCTGTGCCAGAGAGGACGCGTGATCTTCCAATCGGGCTAGTAACTCACTCATATAATTATGATTATCTTCGTTGGGAGACAGAGCCTTAGCCTTTTGAATCGAGTCTTTTACCATTTCCTGTTGAACGCTGTCAAGGAGCCACCCATATTCCGCATAGCTTCTTGAAACCGATGCCACGTGTCCTTTGATCTGGTTCCTAAGTTCTGTCAATTCCTTCATTTGGCGATCCGCCTGGGCGAACTGCTTTGCCTCAAGGATCATAAGGTCGATCTCTTCCTTGCCCAAGCCGGTCGAGGGGGTGATCTTGATCGCCTGTTCCTTGCCCGAAACCTTGTCACGGGCGGAGACACTCACGATGCCATTGGCATCTATGTCGAAGGTGACCTCGATTTGCGGAACGCCGCGAGGAGCCGCAGCGATCCCCACCAGTTCGAACCGGGCGAGCGAGCGATTGAACTTCGACATTTCTCGTTCGCCCTGGAGAACGTGCACTTCCACGATCGCCTGATTGTCGGCTACCGTGGTAAATATGGTCGTCTTCTTTAAAGGAATGGTCGAGTTGTGCTCCACGATTCTAGTGTACAGGCCTCCCTGGGTCTCCACTCCCAGCGAGAGAGGCAGAACGTCCAACAGGACGATTTCCTTGAGTTCGCCCTTCAGCACTCCTCCCTGGAGGGCGGCTCCAATCGCTACAACTTCATCCGGGTTGACCTCGACGGACGGTTTCTTGCCGAATATCTTTTCGACGTGTCGCTGAACTGCCGGAGTACGAGTCTGTCCCCCTACGAGGATGACCTTATCCACGTTTTCAGGAGTGAGGTTGGCATCGGTCAACGCCTTTTTGCAGTACTGGGTGGTCCGCTCGATCAGTTCCTGAATCAGTTCTTCAAACCGGCCTCTTGTCAGGACGCGGTCGAAGTGCTTCGGACCCTTGGCATCCGACGAGATGAAGGGCAGGTTGATGTGCGTTTCGGCTTCAACTGAGAGCTCGCACTTCGCTTTTTCTGCCGTTTCCTTCAAGCGCTGACGGGCAAGAACGTCGTTTCCGAGATCGATGCCCGTTTCGGCCTTGAACTCGGCGATCATCCAGTCAATGATGCGCTGATCGAAGTCCTCCCCTCCCAGGAAACTGTCGCCGCAGGTCGAGAGCACCTCGAAGACACCGGCATTCAACTCGAGAATCGAAATATCGAAGGTGCCTCCGCCAAGATCGAAGATGGCCACTCGTTCATGCTCGGTTTTTCCGAGGCCATAGGCCAGAGCAGCAGCTGTGGGTTCGTTGATAATGCGCCGCACCTCCAGTCCCGCGATCTTGCCCGCATCTTTGGTTGCCTGGCGCTGAGAGTCGTCAAAATACGCCGGGACGGTGATTATCGCCTCGGTAATCTCCTGGCTCAGGAAGTCCTCAGCCATGGACTTCAGGTACTGCAGAAGCATAGCGGAGATTTCCGGGGGGCTGTATTCCCTGCCGCGAACCGAGATGCGGACATCCCCATTCTCGGAGGGTGCTAATCCGTAGGAGAGGTAGGACTTGAGTTTTTGCACCTCCGGAGAGTCGTATCGACGACCCATGAGCCGTTTGACAGCATAGATGGTATTTGAGGAGTTGGTCACGGCCTGGCGTTTGGCAATTTGCCCGAGGAGCCTATCGCCCTTCTCGGTGAATGCCACCACGGAGGCCGTCGTTCTGCCTCCGATGCTGTTCGGAATGATTTGGACCGACGTCCCCTCCAGTACTGCAACGCATGAGTTCGTAGTACCGAGATCAATGCCGATAATTTTACTCATAGGTCGGTCTTCCGCGTATTTGTCGCCTTTGGTGGAGTTGAGACCGTGACTTGCGCCGGCCTCAGCAGGCGATCCTTGAAAAGATATCCGCGCCGCAATTCCAGCAGAACGATGTTCTCCTCGACGTTCGGATTCTCTTCCCGCATGAGGGCCTCGTGGAGGTGGGGATCGAATTTTTTCCCTATCGCCTCGATTGGTACCACCCCAAGTCGCCCCAGCGCGTCTAATACCTGCCTGTAAAGAAGTTCAACGCCTTCGCGGTATTTCTCAAGCCCGCTCTCACCCTCCGGGGGTGAGCCGAGGCTCTGGAGGGCGCGTTCACAGGCATCGGCAACAGGCAGGAATTCGGTCAGCACCGTACTCTTCGCAAGCACTGCCAACTCGGCCTTTTCCTTGTCCGTTCGCTTTCGGAAGTTGTCGAACTCAGCCGCCTTGCGCAGAAAGCGGTCTCGCCACTGTTCCGATTCCGCCCTGGCGTCCGCAAGCTCGGTCTGGATTTGCGCGATCGGATCAGGGGAAGGAGTTATCGCTTCCGTAGCAGGCGATTCTTCGGCCGGCGTCACTTCTTCCGGGATGGAATCTGCTGTTTCTTCATGCATAATATTTTCCACTATATGTTCAGTTTCCCGCCGCCAGCACCCGTCCGAACAACCTGGCTACATAATCGACCAGGGAGATAGCCCGACCATACTCCATCCGGGTTGGACCAAGAATGCCCAACGATCCGTGTGTCTTCTGATCAACCATGTAGCACGAAGTGATCAACGCGCAATCCTCGATTCCAGGCAGCGCATTTTCAGCTCCAATAGTGATTCGAACTTCCTGGTTGTCTCCTTTGATACATTGGGAAATCAATGATGCCAGCCGACTTTTCTGCTCAATGGCCACAAAAAGTGCCCGCATTTTGTTAATATCGGAGAATTCCGGAGTCTTGATTAGGTTCGAGGCTCCATCCAGATACACTTCGGATTCAACCTGATTGGCAACATCGGAAAACGTCTGGGTGCTCAGCACGATAACCCGCTGCATGAAGTTGTCGTATAGATTCTTCTCCTGCTGGATCAATCGAAGAATCAGAATCCTGATCTCGAAAAGAGTCCTATCCCTGAAGTGCTCCACGATGTAACGCGCGGCCTGGTCAAGATCAACTTGAGAGTAGTCCTCCTCTGCCTTAATGACCCTGTTTTGGACAATTCCCGAGCGAGAAACCAGGATCACCAGGATTCGGTTTTCAATAAGCTTAATAAATTGAATGTGTTGAAGCGCTACCTGGCTAATGGGAGGGGATATCACGATGCCGACGTTATTGGATACTCGAGACAGCACCTGGCTGGTGCGGGCCATGAGATGCTCGGCACTATCTTCGGATGTGAGTGAACGGTCCACTTCGCTGCGGTCTCGTGGCGACAACTCGTGCCGTTCCAACATATAATCGACATAGAAGCGATATGCCTTGTCAGTTGGAATGCGGCCAGCTGAAGCATGGGGCTGTCGGAGGTAACCCATACCCTCCAGGTCGGCCATGATATTCCGCACGGTCGCCGCACTGATGTGCTCACGGCTCTTGCGGGCAATACTCCGTGATCCCACAGGCTTGCCCGTTGCTACAAAAGTGGTAATGGCCCAGCGAAGGATCTCCCTTGTCCGTTCGCTAAGTGATTTCTCGTCATCCGCTGGCATGGCGCAACCCTGAGATAGCTAAGTCCACGACAAAGAGTATAGTATGCGATAAATCAATGTCAAACAACCTGTTACCAGTAACTGGATTACATTGCAGTCCACTGCGCCATCTTCCTGCAGGGGCAAAAACAACTAATCACCCCCATTCAAGAGGTGCATATGGAAATTGGCGATCTGTTTCACGATATATTCTATTTTATCCTTGGGGGGAAGTATTGTCGTACGAAAATGGAACGTGCCGGACTCCTGGCCGAATCCCGTCCCCGGAACGACACAAATGCCGGTCTGCTCGAGGAGTCTGAGACAGTATTCGGAGTCGGTGCAACCGGGCGGAAGCGTGATCTTGGGAAAAGCGTACATAGCCCCGGCGATCCGCTGGCAGGAAATGCCGGTGATGCCGTTAAGCCCATCTGCCAGAAGACTTGCGCGCAGTCTGAGAGAATCCAGAATCGAACCGCGTTCCTTTGCATAAAGCTCATATGATGGTGTGCCGGGCTTTGGCGGGTGCACCATGAGGTAAGTCAGGACCTGTCCCACCGAGTTCGCGCAAAGAGCGACAGATTGCAGTTTCGTGATCTCGCCGAGTACGTTCCGAGGCACGTTGCGACATTCGAAATATCCACCCCGGTGCCCGCACTCACCAAGTAATCCTTTGGAACACGAATGAAAGCTGAAGAGCGAAACAACTCCTGCCTTCATGCGTTCGAGAATCTTGGCAAAGGAATGGAATTCGTGGCCAGGATGATAAATGTTCTCCTGGTAAACTTCGTCGGCAAGTAGCGAGAGCTCGCGTTCCTGGGCGAAGTCGATCACCATCTCGAGGTTCTTCTCGTCAAGCACGGCACCTGTCGGGTTCCCCGGATTGATCACGCAGAGGCCGCGCACGTTTATCCCGTTGGCGCGGGCTGTCTGATAGGAGTTTTCGAGCAGCGCACGAGTCAACATCCAGCCTGATTCTTCGTTCAGGTAGTAGGGAACCTGTCGGCCCCCCAGCAGCGTGATCGTCGCCGAATATAGAGGGTATTGCGGTATGGGTATCATCACGCCGTCGCGCTCACCTGAGATGAGGATCCTGAGGATTGTCTGTACGCCTTTGCTCGCACCGTCGGTGAGATAAATGGCCTCCGGGTCGGCAGTGATCCCGTCGCGTTCCTCAATGAAGTCCGCAACCGCCCGGCGAACAAAACGCATGCCTTTACTTTCGGTGTAGGCGCCCAGGCCATGATGACTTTCCCTGGCAATCAGACGCGCGGTTTCAATGACGTCCGAAGGGAAGCTGCAGATTTCTCCACGGTCGGCAAGTGCCGGGTATTCGACAAGCGCCAGGACCTGCCTGATCCACGTGAGCGGCCTCTGACCGAGCGCCTGCGGGTTGCCGATATTGCAGTAAATGACCTCCCGTCCCGCGAGCTCGAGTTCGCGGGCGCGGGCCACGATTGGTCCCCGCACCGCGTATTCAGTTTCCCGCACAGCCCGGCCGATTTCCTCAAGTCTCACGACCATAGGACTCTCCGTACAGGCCCTGCGGCTGGGATTGCGTATTGCCGATTTGAAGAGAAGAACCTTCGCACGATCGCTCCAAAGTACAGCGGATTAGACTTTAGTTCTTTCGTGCTGCGAATTCAAACGCGCAATCTGCAGAATTTGTCGACTGAGCGGGTCTGCCACGAATTGCACGAATTTCACGAGGGACAAATCAATTCGTGAAATTCGTGCAATTCGTGGCAGCGTTTCGTGGCGGTACTAGGAAGGGCCCAAACCCTACATCACGGCTTGATGATGCTCGTATAAAAGGGAGACCAGACCACCTGGTTATCTTGAGCCACCGGATGCAGAAACTTCAGAATTACCGCATCCCCACTTTTTAGATTCTTGACAATCATGAGCAAATCCTGGGCGGAGAGCACCTTCTTCCCGTTGGCCTCAACTATAATATCGCCTGTGCCTCCTCCCTGTTCTTGACCCACCAGGCCGGCTTCCTCTGCGAGGCTTCCCGGATTGACGGAAAGCACCTGTGCACCTCCCTCAATGCCTATCTCGCGCCCCACTCGGGGCTGTATCGTGTCGATGCGGAATCCGATCTCCGGCTTTGGCTGCTCTTCCCTCTCTTCAAAGCTGAAGCCGCCCCTCTCAGTGGCTCGACTCTCGAGTGTTCTCTCCGCTATCGTCACGTCAAATTCTTTTTCCTGGCCGCGCCTGACGACCTTTACGTTTGTGCGTGATCCCGGAGGCGTATTGGCGACCGCCAGTCGCAGATCCTGAACCGAGAAGATCTTCTTGCCGCCAAGTTCAACAATGACATCCTCCGGCTTGATCCCGGCACGTGCGGCAGGCCCCGTGTCGGAGGGTTTTCCATTCTCGTCGTTGAGCCCGGTAATGAGTACGCCACCGCCCTGCTTTACACCGAAATAGGAAGCCATGGCAGGAGTGAATGGCAGCGTATTCATATTCACCCCGAGCCATCCCCGCAGTACCTTTCCCTTTTGAAGGATCTGATTGTAGACGTTGACGAAAATGTGCGCCGGGACGGCAAACCCTACACCCGCGTTCGAACGGGATTGCGTCTGAATGAAGCTGTTGATGCCCACTACCTCGCCGTTCATATTAACCAGCGGACCTCCACTGTTGCCCGGGTTAATAGCGGCATCGGTCTGCAGGTAGTCGTTGAAGAGCATCTGAAATGAGCCGGTCTGCTGGTCGAACACGCGGCCCGTGGCAGAGACTATTCCGGCAGTGACGGTCTGCTCGAGTCCAAATGGACTCCCAATCGCAAGTACCCAGTCGCCGACCTTCATCGCTCTTGCATCGCCGATCTTCGCAACAGGGAATTCCTTTTTCCCTTCGATCTTAATCACTGCAATGTCCGAGAGAGAGTCGGCGGAGATGACTTTCGCCGGATACTCGTCGCCCCCGGCCACGTTTACCTTTATCTTGGTTGCACCTTCCACAACGTGATTGTTGGTAATGATGTATCCCTTGGGGTCGACCAGCACTCCGGAGCCGAGGCTGTGCCTCGTGAACTGATTCGGCATCTGCCCTTGTCCCTGCCCGCCGAAGAATCGATGGAAGAAATCCTGCATCGGATCATCCTGAGGATCCTGAGGATTGTCCGGCTGGGGAATCGGTGAGCGTCTTGTGGCTCGGGGCAATCTCACCACTTCCTCAGTGTTGATATTGACCACGGCAGGCTCGACCCTCTTTGCCACCTCTTCGAAGGCCTGCGAAAGGGTAAGAACTGCGCCCCCGACAAGCGGCTTGCCATCGGTCTGTATTTTCAACTGGCTATCGCCCGGCCCTTGCGCTCCCGCACGATAGGTAATCAAGGTTCCGATGCCGATGCCAAGGGTCAGGACAAGGAACACCATCAAAATGGAAATTAGCCTGTTGCCAGACCCGAGGCCCATTCTGGGCTCATTGCTCATTTTCGTCCCTCCGTTAAGGATTGCCATCGCCCTAAATTCTACGTGATTGGGGATATCCCGTTCCAGTTTTTGAAGAGATATGAAGATTTGATAATAAAAGATAGAAAATCGCCCAAAAATGTATTGGAAGTAAGGAGAACGAATCTCAGCGAATCTGCTCCGGGAATGGAAGGGGTGTCTCCTTTCCGGTGTGCCCGAATTCCGCAGTAATAATTCCGGCCACGACGAGACAGCCACCCACCCACTCTTTCGGCGTGAGGGACTGGCCCAATAGCAGGTACGCAAAAAAAGCGGCAAAAAAG
>DASQID010000060.1:0-15958 GCA_035631775.1 Acidobacteriota bacterium | reverse complement strand
AGCAGATCCACCCGCGGGCCGGAAGCCAAGGCTGTCCTAATACAACACCTCGCCGAAGATGCCTATCAACAGTCCAGGGAAACCGTCGTCAAATACCTCGTTGATGATGACGACGACGTGTGCATTGCAGCAGTGGATTATCTGGCCAGAAGTGGAGACGAAGGGATCCGCGAGGAACTGATCGAGACGTTCCTCAATGCGGAGTCCAGGCCAAGGGTCCGGGGGCGCATTTTGGACCAGTTCTGCGAAAGGGAATGGCCGGTTAAGGGATATCGCAAGAGGGTGGAAGAAGTTCTCTCAGACCCTTTCTATCTGACTTCGAAGGGCACCGTAAAACGAAGGACCGGCCCCAGTTAGATTCGTACTACACCCCCCCCGAATACTTGCCACCTCGACAAGGATACAACATTTGTCTTGGCGCCTTTGCGGTGGCTTTTTAAAAAGCCACCGCCGAAGCGCGAAGACGCGAAGGAACGCACACCTTGGGTAGCGGCTATGCCGCACCGTGAAATTCGTGGCAGAGGGCAAGAATGAAGCGTGTATGGGGAAGCCTCCCCGTGATTATCCTCGCAGCTGCTATCTCGGCGTTCGGGGCCCAGTTTAAGGGCACAATCAGCGACAAGATGTGCGCTGGCGATCACAGGGGGGAGGATCCCGCGAAGTGCACGTTGAGCTGTGTTGAACACGGCTCTCTTTTCGTCCTGGTAATCAGTAAGGACAAGGTTCTCACCATCGAGAATCAAAAGGACGCGAGGATCTCCACGCTCCTGAGGAAATATGCCGGCCGGGAGGTGACCGTCACCGGTACTACGAACAAAGAGGGAAGGAGCATCAAACTCGAAAAAATTACGATATAGCTCCTGCGCTCGTCACTCAGTTCTCTCCCAGAAAAGATTCTAGAACCTGGTTAAACGCCTGCGGCCTTTCCAAAAACATAGCGTGCCCCGCCTCGGGGATAACCTCCAGCTTTGAGCGGGATATTTTGGACTGCATGTACTCGCCGACAAGCCGATTTTCCGGGCGCACTATTATCAGGGTGGGAACCGTGATTTTATAGAGACCGGCACGACGATCGCCTGTATACAGGTCGAAGAACAGTGACAGAGCCGTGCCGGTCGGCGTCTTGAGGCTCGCGTCCGTCAGTTCCTTGTAAAGCAGCTCCTGCTGGCGGCCTGAGAACATGCCGCGTACGAATTTATCCGTGGCCTTGGCGCGATCCTCCTGGAAACTCAACAGCACGCTCCGCGCCTGCTGGATAGTCATTCCGCCGGGATAATCCCCTTCCTTGTAGCCCATCGGGGAGCCATCAACAAGAACAACCTTCTCGGGCAGGACGGCCTCGGAACTTGAAGCATATTCGAGCAACACCGCCACCCCCTCGGACCAGCCCACAAGGATCGCATCCTTGAGGCTGAGTGCCTTCAGGAAGGCGTGGAGATCCGCAGCCTGCTGCTGGTAGGTGTTGCCGCCGTCTGTCTTGGTGGTTTGTCCCTGGCTTCGAGGATCGAAGGCGATGACGCGAAACCCGCGGGCCGAGAAGTAAGGGATTTGTTCCCTCCACACTTCCGCAGGCATCGTCCAGCCAGGCATGAAAACCAGGTTCCGTTCTCCGGATCCCGCCTCGATATAGTGAATCTTGATGTCTCCGACCGATACGGTCGCGTCCTTCCATGCACCCTTGGCCTTTTCCTTCGCGATCAGCGTCGGGTCAGCAATCAACATACCGGCGAGAACCGTGGCGCCGAGCAGCCTCATTTGCATAATTCACCCCCTCTGACGCTTTAGTCTTACACAACATGACGGGAGTGTCATGGTGCCAGGTCCTAAAAGTTTCATTTTGCACCGCCGAGATTGATTCTTGGGGCAAGATGATACTTTCACGACCTGACACCAGTCCCGAAAACTGCTAAATTTTTGGCCTGTCTTGTTCACCCATTTGTGACCCGGCGCCCATCGGGCAATGCCGCCGCTTCTGATCTGAAAGCAAGGAGAACGAAAATGGCGAACACGCTGAATTTGGGTTTGACCAAGATCGGTCAAATTTCCGTGAACGTCCATGACTTGGACCGCGCGGTCGGATTTTACCGCGATAGGCTCGGAATCAAGTACCTTTTTGCGGTTCCGAAGATGGCGTTCTTTGATTGCGATGGCATTCGCTTGATGCTCGCTGTCCCTGAGAGGCCGGAGTACGATCACGCGAGCTCGATAATCTACTTTAGGGTGCCGGACATTCAGGAATGTCATAAGACGTTGTCAGGTTCGGGCGTCAGTTTTGAAGCCTCCCCGCATCTTGTGGCCCGAATGGATACCCACGACCTCTGGATGGCGTTCTTCCGCGATTCCGAGAATAACCTGCTTGCTCTTATGAGCGAAGTGCCGCGCTAATCGAGAACTGCCACGAATCACACGAATTTCACGATGCAGCATAGCCACAATCAAAAAGAGGAGACGGCAATGACCCCTATAATCGCTGCACTGATTTCAGGTTCGCCGTTCGCAGTTTGCTGTTCCCAGTGGTTTGCAGTCTGCCGGTGATCAGCGCCCTCTGCGAACCGCGAACCGCGAACTGTGAACTTTGATCTTGCTGATTGCATTTTCTCGCCTAAGGAATTCCTTGCCAGGAGGACACGGAATTGCGGGTTTGTAGTACGAAATGAGATATGAATTTAATCGTTCGCGAAATTCGTGAAATTTGTGGCAGTTTCTTCTATCTTACGTGGTCAGGATGGAAGGGCACAACTCATGCGCAAGAGCGGCATTTTGCTTCACCCGACTTCTTTGCCCGGACGATGCGGCATTGGTGACTTTGGAACCTGGGCCTACAGGTTCGCGGACTTTCTCATGGAGGGGGGCCAGCGACTCTGGCAGGTGCTGCCCCTCGGGCCGCCGGGTTACGGCAACTCCCCCTATCAGTGTTTTTCAAGCATGGCCGGCAATCCGCTTTTGGTCAGCCTCCAGACCCTTGTCGAGCAGGGGTTGCTGAATGCCGACGATGTCAAGCCGTCTCGTGCCTTCGCGTCAACTCATGTCGATTTCGGCGCCGTGATCCCTTTCAAGACGGCACTTCTCCGCAAGGCGGCGCAGGCCTTCTTCCGGCGTGGGCACAGCGAGTTGCATCGGGAATTCCATCAGTTCTGCACCGAGGAGGCTTCCTGGCTGGATCGATATGCGGTGTTCGCTGCCCTGAAGGAAAAGAACGGCGGCGTGGCGTGGACACACTGGAAGCACCGTGGGAAGCCCGATTCACAGGACGTGCGGGATCAGAAATTCGTACAGTTCGAGTTCTTCCGGCAGTGGCGAGCCCTGAAGAAGTACTGCAACGAGCGCGGGATCCAGATTATTGGAGATCTTCCCATTTTCGTGGCGCACGACAGCGCCGACGTGTGGGGCAATCCGGAATTGTTCGACCTCGACAAAGACGGAAATCCGAGAACAATCGCAGGCGTCCCTCCCGATTACTTTAGCGCGACGGGGCAATGTTGGGGAAATCCGCTCTACCGATGGGATGCAATGGCCGCAACCGGATACCGGTGGTGGATCGACAGGGTGCGTTCGATGATGCAACTCGTGGATGTCATCCGGATTGACCATTTCCGCGGATTCGAAAAATTCTACGAGATCCCGGGTGACGCCACGACTGCAGTTAATGGCCGTTGGATGGAGGGGCCCGGAGACAAGCTTTTTACCGCAATGGAAAAGGAACTGGGCAGGTTGCCATTCATCGCCGAAGATCTCGGCTTTATCACGGCCGAAGTACATGCATTGCGTGACCGATGGGGGTTTCCGGGGATGCGCGTCCTGCAGTTTGCCTTCGGCAATCCTTCCCCGTCAGATCCGTTCAAACCTTACAATTTTGTCCGTAACTGCGTGGTCTATACCGGGACGCACGATAACGAAACCACGGTTGGGTGGTTCCACGGCATCGGCGAGAGCACACTCAGTGCCGAGAATGAGCGGGCGGAGCGAAAGCGAGCACTGCTCTATATGCACAGTGACGGGCGCGAGGTGCATTGGGATTTCATCCGCCTCGCCCTGGCATCCGTTGCGGACATCGCCGTATTCCCGCTGCAGGATGCTCTCGGGCTCGGGTCTGAGGCCCGCATGAATCGGCCTGCCATCGCGGAAAACAACTGGCACTGGCGGTTCGAGGAAAAACAACTCAAGCCGGAATTGAGCAACAAACTGCATCTGATGTGCGAACTCTATGGGCGCCTCGGCGTCTGAAGAGCGGTCCGCCCTGGGGAGAGTAACAAAGTGCAAATGACGAATTGCGGACGCATTTCGCTTCTTAATTCATAATTCGTCGTTCGTAATTTGTAGGGCGGTCAGCGCTTCTCCATGGGTTCGGTGCGCTGATACACGGGCGAACAGAACTTCTGGTATTTGGCGACGCGTCCGCGCACGACGTCGAAGTACACCTTCCTCAATTGCTTCGCAATCGGCCCGAGCCGGCCGGTGCCGATGGGACGATGGTCAACCTTCGTGATTGCAGCAATCTGAACGCCGGTTCCGCAGAAAAACGCCTCATCGGCGAGATAAATCTCGGTCCGGTCAATCGGGCGTTCCACAACTTCTACGCCCAGGTCGTCGTGCAGCAACATCATGATGGTCCGGCGCGTGATGCCCTCGAGTATGTTGTCCGTTATCGGCGGCGTATACGCCACACCGTCGCGGCACATGAAGAAGTTTTCCGCCGAACCCTCGGCGACGTGCCCGTTCTGGTTAAGCACGATTCCTTCATCAAAGCCAGCGCGCTGCGCGTCGGTCTTGATCAGGGCTGAATTTACATAAGCGCCGGAGATTTTGCCGCGCGCCGGAATCATGTTGTCATCGATGCGTCGCCATGAGGAAATTGTCGCGTGCAATCCCTCCTCATTGTCCACATACGATCCGAAGGGTATCGAAGCTATCGCGACGTCGGCCGTGAGGTTGTGCAGCCGCACACCGATGATCTCGTCGGAGAAATACGCGAGCGGCCGAATGTAGGTGTCGGTCCTGTAGTTCTCGGCTCTGAGAAGATCCACGACCGCCTGTGACAGATCGGCCTCGGAATAGGGCAGATCCATGAGCAGAAGTTTTGCCGAATTGAGGAAGCGACGAAAGTGATCAAGCGGGCGAAAAAGGAATAGCTGCTCCTCCTCGTTGTTCCAATAGGCGCGAACCCCTCCGAAAATGCCTGTTCCGTAGTTGAAGGTGTGCGTCAGGATCCCTAATTTGGCCTCGTTGTACGGGACAATCTGGCCTTTGAAGAATGCGAACTTTGGCAGGGTCACAATTGAGTCCTCCTGGATGATGCTTTCTGCGTCTCTCGCCCTTTCGGCGCAGCACTATGATACCTCATTCAGACCGTCCAGCGCACGAGTGTCAGAGTGGTTCCACCGGAATACGGGCAGCAAGGCCCTTGACGCGCTCAGGATCAAGCCTGGCCGGCAGGAGCATCGATGCGTTTTCCGCCGCTGCGGCGATGCCGAAGCGGATCGCCCCGAGCATGTCCATGCCGCCGGCTATACCGAACGCAATGCCCGCGGCCAGGCAGTCGCCGCTGCCGATCGGATTCACCGCTTCGATCTTCGAAGTACCAAAGGTGAAGATGCGTCCCCGGGAGCCCGCCCAGAGCGGCTTCTCCCCCTGGCTGACGACGATCCATTCCGCCCCCAGGGAGTTGACGTGCGCCATGGCCTCCCTCAGATCAGCATCTGAATTGAGCGTGCGGCCCAGCGTCCTCGCCAGCTCCTCGCGGTTAGGTTTGACACAAAATGGCCTGATCGGTAATGCAGCCAGCAACTCCGGACCGGAGGCATCCAGGATGACCGGCACACGGGTCTTTTCCATCAGGCTCCGGTAGAGTGCCGTCGGCACTCCTCCGGGCAACGAGCCGATCAGGATAGCGAGGCGGGCCTGCCCGACTTCCTCTTCATATGCACACACAAACTGTTCGAGTTCTTCCGGCCGTATCGGCTGCGCATTCTGGACGAGTTCAGTGTGGATTCCGGTCGACCGGTCGAGGATCGTGGTGCACACTCTCGTGGGAGATTCGGATCTGATCCAACGGTGCGGAACACCCAGAGAGGTAAATTCCCTGTCGATCATATCTTCGTGGGGGCCGCCGACCACCGCCAGAGCGAGGCTCTGCGCACCCAGGAAATGAAGCGCAAGCCCGGCGTTCAGGACCTTGCCCGAGGCGCACCAGTGGGCTTCCCTGGCACGGTTCACTCCGCCGACGCGCAGGGAGTCAAACACAAGGATCTGCTGCCAGGCCGGAGTCAAGCCCGCGGCCAGTATCAAGGAAGTCATATCTCCAGCGTCAACCCTTCGTATGCTACCGTACACTGAATCTCATGGTTCCTCGCGCGCAACCAGTTGCGGGCGAGTTCCTCGACATGATCCAGCTCGGCATCCGTCCGTTCGCGATCGTGGTGATAAAGGACGAGGTGTCGAACGCCATCCGCCGCGAGTTCGCATGTGTCCGTCACGGTGCTGTGCCCCCAGCCGCGCTTGCCTTGCAGTTCTTCTTCCACGTATTGCGCATCATGGATCAGCACATCCGTAGGTGAATTTGCATGCATAGGTTCATGACAGGCGTCACCTCTTTGAACACCGCCACCATCGACTCAACCAGATCCAATCCTGTCATGCTGCGCACCTCATTCTCGCCGAACGGGTAGTAAACCTGGAATCCGGCCCAATGATCCCCAGGCGCGGATTTCAGCATTCGCGCGATCCGGACTGCACCCGGAAAGTCACTGCCGGAAATCTCCCCCGCGTCCGATTCCCAGGTCCCGGCAAATAGTCTGAAACCTTCCCGTACAAGCAGACGCCTTAGTTCACGCTCCATCTGCCCTGCGGGCTTCATTGAAGTGAGCAGCCTGTGCCAGTCCCAGTCGGGCTGCAGGCGGCACTGTGGATGTTCGCGGGGCGCCTTCACAAATCCTCGTTCGACCTGCATTCCACACTTGAAGACCCGCTGCCCTGTGTCCACCATGACGAAAAACTTAGAGCAGCCAAAACTGACCTTGCTGGAGATCGGCTTGATGGTGCGATTCTCCCGGGGCAGGTAGCCGATCCATTGCCAGAAGACTCCCCGGCCCCAGCGCTCGGTCACAAAATCCTGCTGGTACCTGGATTCCAGTTCGATCTTGAGGATGCGGGTGATGCGTTCGTTATCTTCGAGATTTCCCACCCTGATACCGCGTTGAAAATCCAGAAATTCCGGTTTGAAACCAATGGCGGTTTTTGGCACGGGCAGCGCCCTCCGGGACGGCATGCTCATATTCTCCCCCAAGGTTTGAGGAGATCAGTTTACAGCCACAAGGCGGGCAGCTTGCTCCGGAAAATTTGCACTGCAAGGGAGCCGGGGTTGAGCGTCCATTATTTGCATGCCGTCGCGAGATTAACTCGCAGCGCAGAAAGCGCCCCGAAGGCCGAAGGGGCGCCAGCCAATAGCCCCGGGCACGCGAAGCGCAGCCCGTCAAGAATGTTCAGAGCCCTGGAGAGGCGACAGATAACGCATTGCATACAAAGGCCTTTCGCCCCTTCCGGGCTCGACTTAATGCAATGTCCTATCCGGGGGCTTGCGCCTCCGGCCACTTGCTCTGGCCCCGGTGCCTGACCTGATGCGTGATTCGTTGAGTTTCGCGACAAAACTATTTGGGAGGAAACATCGGCTCTTCGGGGTCTAAAATTCTGGAGAATATATCTGCTGAACCCTGCAGCGGTAAGGCCTCGTCGAACAGGATGGACGATCGTTAGCGGAGGAACTCATGAACCCGATTTTTCAGCAACCCAGTAAACGAGCGGCATGGCTGGCCGCCGTTATCGGTTTTTTTGCGCTTGCCTCCTGGTCGCCCACCCAAACCAAGACAGGAGTTCAGGGTGAAACAGTGCCGCCTGATTGGGCGCAGGTCGACCGGCTGGTGTCTGAACAGAAATTCGAGGAAGCGGCGCGCGTTACGGAAAAGTTGCGCGCGGCGGCTCAAAAAGCAGGCAATCGTGACGAATGGACGAGGGCGCTCATAAAGGAAGTTCAGCTCCGCATCGGTCTTCACGGCTACGAAACCGCCGTGCGCTTCCTGAAAGAACAACCGTGGCCAGACAGGTTGCTGAATCGGACGGCCTTGAATCTCTTCTACGCTCGTTCTCTGGCAACGTACTACCAGTCCTACTCGTGGGAAATAAACCAGCGGGAGAAGGTCGAGTCCCGAGGCAAGGTAGATCTGAAGGCCTGGACGAAAGACCAGATCTACGCCGAAGCGCAGAAGGCCTACGAAGAGGTCTGGAAACAGCGCCAGGCGTTGGGCGAAGAGTCAACCTCGCGCCTCGGAGAATTCCTGGATCCTAATACCTATCCTCCAGGAGTCCGCCCGTCGCTGCGCGATGCAATTTCGTATCTCTATGTCGAGCTGCTGGGAGACACTTCGCTCTGGACGCCGCAGGAATCCGATGAGGTCTATCGCCTGAACCTAAAAGGGCTCCTCGTTCCCCACCAGCAAGACGTGTCAATTCTGGACCCTGCGGTTCACCCGCTGATCAAGATCTGCTTCATCCTCAGTGATTTGGAACAGTGGCATGAACAGAATCGCCGGCGCGAGGCAGCATTGGAAGCCCGGTTCGAGCGCCTGGAGCGATTGCACTCCTCGTTTACCGACTCGAAGGATCAGGCGGCAATCGTCGCGGATTTGGAAAACCTTCTGCCCGAACATCAAGACGTGCCGTGGTGGGCAGAGGGAAAAGCCGTGCAAGCTGAATTCGTACGTGACGTGAGCGGGACGCAAAGTCTCGTGCGGGCGCGAGGAGTTGCCGAGGAAGGCTGGAAAGCGTATCCCGATTCCATCGGAGGACGGCGTTGCCTATCCATCATGAAATCCATCGAGGCGCCCGACTTCCAGATAGCCTCCATGTCCGCCGACGGTTTCCAGAAACGGTCCGTCGAAGTCACCCACAAGAATCTCACGGCTCTCTACTTTCGCGCCTACGCGCTGGACCTCGACAGGCGCCTGCAGACGGCCCGCGACTACAACCTCATGCCTTCCCCGTCCGAGCAGGAGGAGAACCTCCGCTCCCAGAAACCTGCTTCGGAGTGGAGTGTAAGTCTGCCAGCTACACCGGACTTCGAACTGCATCGCACATACGTGACAGCTCCGATGAAGACCGCCGGCTGTTACACAGTGATGGCATCCGCCAAAAAGGACTTTTCGAAGAGCGAGGGCAACCGGATCACCACAGTGATGATGATTATCGGCAATCTCGCGCTGCTCTCCTCACGCGAGAGCACAGGCACGCTCGAAGTTCGAGTCTTGGCAGGTGAAAGCGGCCAGACTCTGCCGGGCGTAACAGTCGATCTTTACAGATACGACTGGCAAAACCATCATCAGAAAGTAGAAGAGCAAATCAGTAATGGAGATGGCGTCGCGCGCTTCCCTTATACGGCAGGGCGTGAGAACGCCCCGTACTTCCTATTCGCCCGGAAGGGATCTGACATCGCCCTTCTTTCCAATTATCTCTATCTAGGCCGCCCCGAAGAACCGCAGCAAGTAACGGCCTCACTTGTCTACACCGACAGAAGTATTTACCGGCCGCTGCAGAAGATCTTCTGGAAGGTGCTTGCCTATCGAGGCCGAGCCGACCAGGGGCACCTCAATACACTTCCCTCGATGTCACTCACGGTTCAGCTACTTGATCCCAATGGACAGAAGGTCGAGGAGAAGAGCGTCACGACCAGCGGCTTCGGGAGCGCCGCGGGAGAGTTCACCATCCCGGCCGGGCGTTTGCTGGGCAACTGGCGCATCCAGAGTTCGCTCAACGGTGTGGCCAATTTGAAAGTTGAGGAATACAAGCGCCCAACCTTTGAGGTCACAATAAGAGACCCTGAGTCTCCGCTTCGGTTGAACCGGCAGGCGAACTTTTCCGGCGAGGTCAAATATTACTTCGGGCTCCCGGTCGTGAATGGTGCCGTGAAATGGCGCGCAAGCAGTGAGCCGGTCTATCCCTGGTGGTGGGGATGGTACAGCTGGCGTGGAGCCGGATCGGCTGGAACACGAATCGTGGCAAGCGGTGCCGGGACGCTGAAGGAGGACGGGACTTTCAAAATCTCCTTTACGCCCGAGGCCGACGAGCGAATTGCCTCGGAGTCGAAAGACATCACATATCGATATCGACTGACCGCGGACGTGACCGACGAAGGCGGCGAGACCCGCTCTGCGTCGAAAACCTTCCGCCTCGGGTTCGTTTCAGTGGAAGCGAGCATGAACACCGAGGTCGGCTTCTTCCTGGAGGGAACTCCCGGCTCCTTCGACATCGTTCGCACCGATCTCAACGGCGCGCCGAGAGCAGGCAAAGGCTCTTGGCGACTGGTGTCCCTGCGGCAGCCGGAGACAACGTCGCTGCCTGCCGATTTGCCGGTCCAGGGGCCGTCCCAGCAAAAAGGAGAGTATCGCACCCCGGGAGATTCGCTCCGTCCGCGCTGGAATCCGGAGTACGCATATGAGTCGGTCATGCACGGCTGGCCCGACGGTCCTGAACAGGGCAACGGCAACCTTGCTCACGACGAGAAAGGCGTTGCGAAGCTTGTCCTCCCTTCTTTGCAGACAGGCGCTTACAGAATCTACTACGATACCGTGGACAATTTCGGCGCTCAGTATCAGACTTCGAAGGACTTCATTGTCGCAGGTCCGAAAACGTCGCTCGCGCTGCCTGCTCTGCTGATTGCGGAGAAACATTCCGATCCAGTGGGCGGAAAGGCACGCTTCCTGGCTCTCTCCGGCCTCACCGATCAGCCTCTCTTTTTCGAAATCTGGCGCGACGGCCGTCTTGCGGAGCGCAGAAACCTGATTTCGGGACGAGACGCCACACTGATCGAAATTCCTATTCGCGAAGAAGATCGCGGCGGCTTCGGTGTCAGACTCTCGGCGCTGCGAGACTATCAACTGATGAACCTCGCATCCACGGTGTCGGTGCCGTGGGATAACAAACAGCTGAAGGTTGAATTCGCCACCTTCCGCGACAAGCTGCAGCCGGCGGCGAAAGAGACCTGGCGCGTGACCGTGAAGAATCCAGACGGCACGGGCGCGGAGGCAGGCGCTGCGGAACTCCTTGCCTATATGTATGACAAAAGCCTGGATATTTTCGCGCCCCACAACCCGCCCAACCCGCTCTGGACCTATTCTCGCCGCACAGACACTGCCTATATCCAAAGCAATCTAGGCCAGGCGCCTACCCAGTACATCTTCAATAGTCTCTTCAGCATCCCTGATTATCCAACGCTTGTGCCCGACCGGCTCAAGTTCTACGACAATTACGGCATAGGGGGGCCGGGAAGGAGAGGATTCGGTTTTGGCAGGGGAGGAGGCGTCGGAGGCGGTGTTGTGGGAGGAGTTGTAGGGGGAAGACTGGAACAGTATGCGAGACTTCAAGCCGCGCCGGCGCCTCCAGCCGCCATGGCAGTCAACGTGAATGGAGCCTTTGGAGCCGTGGCATACAAGTCCAAGGCTATGGATAGCTTGGGGGAACCTGCCGCCGAGGCACCGGTCCCGCTCCGCACGGATTTTGCCGAGACGGCTTTCTGGCGCCCGCAGCTGCTAACTGGATCCGACGGATCGGCCTCAATCGAATTTACGGTACCCGACTCGGTCACCGCATGGAACGTTTGGGTGCACGCCGTAACCCGCGATCTCAAAGGGGGCTCGCTGCACAAGGAAGCGCGCAGCGTCAAGGATCTGATGGTGCGCCCCTACCTGCCGAGGTTCCTCCGCGAGGGAGACAGGGCAGATCTCAAGGTTGTGGTCAACAACGCTGCAGAGCATGAGTTCAGGGGCAAGGTCACCCTCGACATCCTGGATCCGGAAACCAACGAAAGTCTTCTGAAGAGCTTCGGACTCCAGGGCGGTGCGGCCTTGCAGGCTTTCGTCGTGGCAGCAGGGAAAGGGACGAACCTGACATTTCCGATTGCAGTACCGACAAAGGTCGGCCTCGTGGCTTTCAAGGTTGTTGCGACAGCGGACGATGTCAGTGACGGCGAGCTCCGCCCGCTTCCCGTATTGCCCGGCCGAATGCACCTTACCGAATCTCGCTTTGTCACCCTGAAGAACAAAGACCGCCGCGAGATGACGTTCGAGGATCTGAAGAAGCACGATGATCCCACGCTCGTAAACGAGCAGATGGTGGTCACCCTGGATGCCCAGCTGTTCTACTCGGTCCTGTCCGCTCTGCCCTATCTCGTGAACTATCCCTATGAGTGCACCGAGCAGACGCTGAACCGCTTCGTCTCCACGGGTATCCTGTCGAGTCTCTACAAGAATTACCCGGCGGTTGAAAAAATGGCGCAGGAATTCTCGAAGCGCGACACCCGTCTCGAGACTTGGGATTCGGCCGATCCCAACCGGAAAATGGCGCTGGAAGAAACTCCGTGGCTGACGGAAGCCAAAGGAGGAAGCGATGCCGGCTATGGCATGGCGAACGTGCTCGATCCGCGCATCACCCGGGCTGAGCGGGAATCGGCGCTCGCCAAGCTGCGCAAGGCGCAGACCTCTATCGGCGCCTTCCCGTGGTGGCCAGGGGGACCTCCTTCGCCCTACATGACGCTATACATCATGTACGGCTTCGCCAAGGCCTCCGAGTTCGGCGTAGAAGTCCCAAAGGACATGGTTGAGCGCGGTTGGGCCTACCTGGCGCAGCACTTCCGGGAAGAGTACGCAAAGAGGATGCGCGAGAAGGACTGCTGCTGGGAGTTCCTTACATTCCTCAACTACACCGCTTCCTGCTATCGCGATCCGTCCTGGATGGGAAAAGCGCTCACGGCACAGGAGCGTAAGGACATTCTCGACTTTTGTTTCAAGCACTGGAAGCAGCACTCACCCTATCTCAAGAGCCAGCTTGCCTTGACGCTCAAGCGGATGGGCCGTCCCGGCGATGCGTCGCTTGTCTTCGCGAGCGTGATGGATTCGGCCAAGTCAACTCAGGACCAGGGAACGTTCTGGGCACCGGAAGACCGCTCCTGGCTATGGTACAACGACACTATCGAGACGCACGCATTTGCGTTGCGAACGCTCATGGAGCTCGAGCCCGGCGATGCCAGGAAAGACGGCCTCGTGCAGTGGCTCTTCCTCAATAAGAAACTGAACCACTGGAAATCCACACGGGCAACGGCGGAAGTCATCTACTCGCTCGTGCACTATCTGGAAGTGGAGGGCGCGGTCGCGGCTCGCGAAGACGCCACCGTGCATGCGGGCGGACAGACCGTGCAGTATGTTTTCGAGCCCGACAAATACACGGGGAAGAAAAATCAGACCGTCATTCCCGGCAGTAAGATCGATGCGAGCTATGCGACCGTCGTGGTGGAGAAAGGGAGTCCGGGATTCCTATTTGCGTCCACGACCTGGCAGTATTCGACGGAGAGGCTACCCGAGGAGGGACGCGGCGATTTCCTATCTGTCACGAGAACCTACTTCAAACGTGAAAACACCGGGCAGGCGTTCGTCCTCAAGCCGCTGAGCGAGGGAGCCGTACTGCAGCCCGGCGATGAGGTGGAGATCCACCTTTCGATCAGCTCAAAGCATCCATGCGAATACGTTCACTTGCGCGATCCGCGGGCGGCGGGACTTGAACCCGAGAATGCCGTGTCCCGATTCAGGTGGGACATGGGAATCGGCTGGTACGAGGAGGTGCGCGATTCGGGAACAAACTTCTTCTTCGAGCAGCTGCCTCAAGGCGAGTACGCGTTCAAATACCGGCTGCGCGCCAACATGGCCGGCACTTTCAAGGTCGCCCCGGCGACACTGCAGTCGATGTACGCGCCGGAGTTTAACGCCTACTCGGCCGGCGCTGTCCTTACCGTAAAGTAGGCTTCGGCGTGCCTCGCGTGCTTGGCATCGTCCGTGAAATGGGGATCAGGTAAATTCGGTGACAGGCTACTCTTTCCCCAATTTCATGGGAAATCCTACAAAGCGAGAAGGACAGGAAATTGGGGAAAGAGTAGCCTGTCACCGAATTAAATTTACCGAATTTGGGAGCGGATCCACGCTTCCATGAAGTCCTTGCCCTTATAGAGGATGGTTCGATCGTTCACCACCTCTGAACCAGGACTGAGACCTGCGTCAATGGGGAGCGAGTTACGCGTGGTGTACTCGTACTCGATCGTGACAGGACCTTCAATCTTGTAAGGTTTGATGCTGCCGATCCTCTGCATGGCGCGCTGTGCACGCTCGCGGATCAGCTCGCGTGCCGCAGTCGCTGAAAGCGAGATGCAGGTGTAACGCCCCAGTCCTTCCTTGACCGCGGCCACCTCACCATTCGGAACAATCTCGAGAAACTCCTTCGCAGCCGCTTCGTCACCGGTCAGAAGAATGACAGGGGTGTTATACCATCCAGCAAGAGCTGTTCTTGTGCCGATCTCCCCCATGGCCTTCCCATTCAAACGCATATTCTGTATGCCCAACGAGCTGTAACTGTGGGCCATGATCCCTGCGCGCACGCCTGCCATACTGTGCTGGCCGACAAATGCCAGGGCGGCATACTGGCGATCCAGCGTCATGGTCGGACCCAAATTCCCGATCAGCAACTTTGCCTTGGGGTGAATTGTGCTTGCCGAGAGCGTTTGGCTTCCGTCGTGTGCGTCCCACACGACGACCTCGTCGGCTCCGCCGGCAAGAAATCCGTCGACGGCGGCGTTGATTTCGCCGGTGAGGAGTTGGCGCAGCTCCGGATCCTTCGGATCGGTCTGATCCTGCCGGCAGATGCCGGCAACACCCTCAGCGTCCGTGATCATGAAAACGGTCTTCCTGGACTGGGATTGGGCGGCAACAAAAACGAGCAAAATTAAAGCAAAGTATCGTTTGTCTCTCATGCGCGGTAGTATAGAGACAATTTCGGTGACAGGCTACTCAATCCCCGAATTCGAGGTCAGTCTATTAAGGAAATCGGGAATTGATTAGCCTGTCACCGAAATAGGTCTCCGACTACAGGAGGGCCGTATGAGTGGTTCGCGTCGAGATTTCCTCAGACAGTCGCTTGCGGCTACAGGCGCTGCCGCACTGGTCCCGGCAGATGGCAGCTATGCTGGTAAACAGGCGACCTTCGAGCCCGTCTATCTCGTGACCGAACGCCAAGGGAAACTGAAAACAATCGAACGAGAGCTCTGGGAGCTGTTCAGGAAATGCCGTTGCTGTCCTCGTGCATGTGGGGCAGACCGGTTGAAAGGCGAGAAGGGTGCGTGCAGCTCAACAGCCAGGCTCAAGGTCCACTCCGCCGCACCTCATTTCGGAGAAGAGCGGCCGCTGGTGGGGCGTGGAGGTTCAGGGACCATCTTCTTTTCCAATTGCAACCTGCTGTGTTGTTTCTGCCAGAATTGGCAGATCAATCATCGCGGCGATGGGGACTATGTCAGTCACGATGACCTGGCGGAGATGATGCTCGATTTGCAGAGGCGAGGCTGCCACAACATCAACCTTGTGACCCCAACCCATGTGGTGCCGCACATCGTCAAGGCCTTGCGCATTGTCATTCCACGTGGGCTTCGGATACCGCTCGTATATAACACTGGAGGATACGACGATCCGGAGGTGGTGAAGATGTTGGACGGCATCGTCGACATCTACCTGCCGGACTTCAAGTACATGGACGGGAAGAACGCCGCAAAATATTCCAGCGGCGTATCTGACTATCCCGAGGTTGCCGCGGCCGTGATCAAGGAGATGCACCGGCAGGTAGGTGAACTCAAGGTGGATGGGCGAGGCATTGCTCAGCGCGGTCTGATCATCCGCCATCTGGTGATGCCAGAAAATATCGCCGGCACCGACCGCTTCGTTCAATGGGTGTCCAAGGAGCTCTCACCCAAGGCCTACGTCAACATCATGGCCCAATACCATCCTATGCACAGAGCCTCACAATACCCTGAAATCAACCGCCGCATCACGCGCGCGGAGTGGCAGCAAGCTCTCCAGTGGGCGAAGGAAGCCGGGCTCGAAAA